>JBCCDL010000321.1:0-6861 GCA_039030815.1 Cyanobacteria bacterium P01_A01_bin.83
CTGCAATACCTTACCTTGCTTGGCGACAGCATAGATCAACCAGTGATCGCCACATTCCATCCGATTAGCTACCTGACATTCGACATATGCCAAAGCATCACTTAAAATTGGCGAACCGTTTTCTGCTTCTTCTGTTGCTACGCCCTCAAAGCGATTTTCACCAGGGGCAAAAGGCTTGAGGAAATGCTTCATCAAGGGAATATGCTTCCCTTCAGGTAACACGTTTAAGACAAAGCTATTGCCCTTAAATAGCAAAGATTCGATCGCTCTTTCCTTAGCTACTGCCACGGTCAATCCAGGGGGATTAAAGGTAGCTTGGGATACCCAGGAGGCTAACATTGCTCCTGATACTTCTTCTTTTTGGGTAGTTACAATACACATCGAACCCAACAATCTGCCTACCGCCTTAGCTGTGCGATCTACATCAGAATCGATACCTTGCGCTTGTCTGACTTTTTTGCGATCGCGTTTGGCTTTTTTTAATGCCTGAGCAAAGTCGGTACCCGCTTCTTCACAGGTTTTGAGTACGGCATCGGTGGGAGTAAACTTAACGCGAATTGGTTCAAACCCAAATTTGTAACCCGCATTGCGAAACTTGTTTTCTAATAAATCAACCGCTTCGCCACTCCAGCCAAAAGAACCAAATGCCCCTGCTAACTGGGTTTTGGGTGCATTAGCTAGCACTATACCTAATGCTGATTGAATTTGAGAAGGAGCATGTCCACCCAAAGTTGGGGAACCCATAATAAAGCCTGCTGATTTATCAATAGCAGTTTTAATTTCTTCTGGCTTTGCCGATTCAGCATTGATTGATTCTACTGCCACTCCCGCTTTAGTAATTCCTCTGGCGATCGCCTGAGCAATGGTAGCAGTGTTACCATAAGCAGAGGCGTAAATTAAAGCGACCACCGAATCTAATTCTTTTTGCTGTTTTGCCCAAAGCCGATAATCGGCAGTTAATTCGATTAAACTATACCTAACTAGAGAACCATGTGCCGTAGCGTAGACACGAGCAGGTTTGTCCGACAGCTTATCTAAGCTAGCCATGATTTGACGGGCATGGGGTGCCATTAAACAATCAAAATAATAGCGGCGATCTTCTAAATCTACCGTCCAGCCTTCATCAAAAACGCGATCGCCACAGACATGACAGCCAAAGATCTTATCGGTATATAACACCTCAGTTTTACGATCATAGGTGCAGAGATGATCGGGATAACGGGGATTAGGAGTAGGGATAAATTCCAAAGCATGACCTTGTCCCAGATCAAGAGTGTCTTCTCCTTTAATAATTTGGATCTTCAGCTCTAAATCTGGCAAAATCTTACCTAAAGATAATGCCCCAGGATTAGAACAAACAATCTTTACCTGGGGCGCAATTTCTAATAAAGCCTTAAGGGTAGCAGCACGATTAGGATTTATATGTCCCAAGATCACATAATCGATTTGTTTCGGGTCAATTCTTGCCTGAAGGGCATCGAGAAAAATTGTCGTAAAAGACTCCCCAGGCGGATCAAATAAAGCTGTCTGATCTGCCTCAATCAAATAAGAATTAGCAGTAGTCCCCTTTTGCAAAGCATATTCAATTTCAAACTTGAGACGCTCCCAGGTGCGCGATCTCAGTACACGAGTATTAGCAGCAATGGGAAATACTTGAACATCCTTGGCTTTATTGGGAGACATAAGCTTTTATTTATCTAACTTTATTATGCTTAAACTTAGTTTACCAAGTTTATTATAAAACCCTTGAATCCTGCACTCCTAGTATGGAGTTTCGTCGTAGATGTAGCAGACGGGACAAAGAGTTTGTAAGCATGTTAGCTCGCACTTATCGCACTGCGAAGGTGCGGGAATATGTCACGCGGCTTAAGAGTGAAGAAGCTTCTCATGTCCCGTGATGAGAAATTCAACCTGAGAAAAATAATCTCTTGTCCCAAACTACAGGTTGATTAATGCCTGTCGTTATATTGGAAAATTGAGGATGAGCTTCATTAATTAAAATATTAAATTCTACAGGTGAGATAACACTGGGAACAAACATGATGCAGGAACGCTTTTGTTTAAGCCATTTTTCACCCTCAGTTTTAGTAACCCTTTCTCGTTTCCAATCAAGATTGCCATAGGTCGTGACTGTCTCATAAGTCGTACCTACGGGAATAGTTATATCAATCCATTGTTGATTCGTAGGAATGTCCCCAGTATTTGTATGAACTAATTTTTCTAATAAAGCTAAGGAATAACTGGAGGCAGAATAAATTACTGGGGATTTTTTGTTCCAACGACCAGGATAAAAAGTAGAGCCTATGCCACTAAAAATTGAATAGGCGTTATTTTCAGAACCAATACGAAATGCGATAATGGTTCGATTCATAACTGAAGCGGTCATCAGGCACAAATTCCATAGTAGAGTCTACCTAAAATACTCTCTGCTTGCCTTGCGCCTAATTCTGTAAGACAAGCTCCCAAAGGAGAGCGATCGTCTAACATTGGATGAGGTTTTTGCATGAAGATTCTTGCTTTATCTTCATCACCATCCCAAACTTCTACCGCAAAAGAGAATACCCTAGCAAGCCTTTCAATTTTCTGACTTTCTTCAACGCTGAGAATTGCAGATTTTTTCCTTCTTTGTAAAGAAGATTTAGGGATAATTCTGTGAATAAAGTCTTTATCTATATTTTCAGGATCGATTGTAATCTTTAATCTATTTACCGATCCAAAAGGCAGACCTTGATTGATTCTCTTTTCTAAGTCTCGCTCATTAAAGATGTCAGAACCTAGTAGCTCATAACCTCCCAAGATTTTGGCAGTACTTTCAGCATTGTCATTCATGAGAATAACTCCTATTCAAAACTCACTTGAATACCTATATTATATCCAACTGAATCAATTAAGCAATGAACAACATTCAAAAAGCATTACAAAATTTTGATCTTGTGTAAGATAAGACTCACGCTTATTGACGTTAGCAATCACGCGATGAGACAGGGCATATAAATCGAACTTGTGACTAAGGAAGTCGATCTTGCTCTTGAATATATTTCTTCAATACATCGTTGGATAATCAGAATTTGTCAATCTTCTACCGCTTTTGCAATATCTCCACGAAAATCATTAGATTTATTCATATTTTTTTACTAAATAGTACGATTATCAGCGAAATTCAAAGGATTTAGATAAATTGATAACAGTCTGATTTCTATCATTCGTTTTATCCGATGAGTAACAATCTATATCAAGATATTCGAGAATTTTATGATGCTTCAAGTGGACTATGGGAATCTATCTGGGGCGAGCATATGCACCATGGTTACTATGGTAAAAATGGTAACTATAAACTAGAGCGTCGTCAGGCACAAATAGAGCTGATTGAAGAGTTGGTGCTTTGGGCTGGTTACAACGAAAACAATACTGAAAATATTCCCCAAAATATCATTGATGTGGGCTGTGGTATTGGTGGTAGTACTATCTATTTGGCGCAAAAGTTTGGCTGTAAGGCTACAGGCATTACTTTATCTCCTGTGCAAGCTTCTAGGGCAAAGGAAAGAGCAGTGGAAACTGGTTTAGACAATCGAGTCAGTTTTGAGGTAGCAAATGCTTTAGATATGCCCTTTGAAGACAATACTTTTGATTTGGTTTGGTCTCTCGAAAGTGGGGAACATATGCCCGACAAGACTAAATTTTTAGCTGAATGTTATCGGGTATTAAAGCCAGGGGGTAAAATGATTTTTGCTACTTGGTGTCATCGCGAAACTGATTCGGTGGCTGGAGATTTAACTGCCGATGAGGTAGCGCATCTTAAAGAAATTTATCGAGTGTATTGCCTACCCTACGTGATTTCTCTCTCAGAATATCGAGCGATCGCAACTGAATTAGGCTTTCAAAACTTAAAATCCGATGATTGGTCAATGGCAGTGGAGCCTTTTTGGAATGTAGTTATCGATTCAGCGATCGCTCCTCAGGCAATTGTTGGTTTGTTTAAAGCTGGTTGGCAAACTATTCAGGGTGCATTGTCATTAAATTTGATGAGCCGAGGATATGCCAGAGGGTTAATTCGTTTTGGCTTGATTTGTGCTAGCAAATAACACCTCTTAGAGTGTGTTTGTAAAGTAAACATTAAATTGTTAAGGATATTGAGTAACGAGTAATGAGTAATGAGTAATGAGTAGGAAATAAAGAGTATCAAAAACCCATCTCATCTTTTTGTCTTCCTGTCTCCCTGTCTCCCCGTCCTCGTCTCCTTGCACAATTTTGCCTTAATCTTTTATTTACAACCAGTCTCTTGTTCTTAGGCTTAAACACAATTTAATAAATCTACTCTGGCTAGTTCTCTAATCCAAGAATTTATACAGGGTAATTTTAAAACTTTGTTTTTAGCTGTTGAGAGACAACAGCTAAAAAGATACTACTAGTGATGCTATAGCACTACATATTTTGGTTAGGACATTTATTACCTATTACCTATTACCTATTACCTACGAACAGTTCAATAGACTTGTCTTAACATAACTTTGTACGACTATATTAGGGTTTTTTCAAGGTAAACTCTAGATTCTAGATAGTTTTTAATAATTATTTTTTTAGTAGGCTATAACAGATTTAACCAGAGATCAATCACGCTATAATCACTTCAACTTTAAAAAGTTTTAACCTTTATCTATACCAGCACTGTTTACTGTCTTCTTTGAGAATTAGAAAAGTTTAATAATCCTTTAATTAGTAGAACAGAAGCAGCAAACAATATGATACTTACCAGATAGGTTACTGCAATTAAGGAACTATTATTCATATTTTGTCAAAAAGAGTTGTCGTTCAATAATTGTAAATTTAAAGATTGATTTCTACATCTAACGAAAGTAGTATATTTATAGAATATCAGGTCTTAAGTAAAAATCAAATTCCCGACAAAAACCATTTAACTAAAGATAGTATCTTTGATTTTTGCAGCTCATAAATTATATATCTCATGGACAATAGCATTAGGAGATCAAACTATTTAGCTGGCAGTCTCAAGCAAAGTACGCAACATTCGCAACGTATACAAATCAATAAATCAATAGATAAACTCAGCTAGAGTAATTAGTCACATCAAAAATTTATATGTAACAAAGTAACAAGAATTATCCTTAAAATAAGATAATTGTTGAGTACAGATAATGATTGATATTTGCTTACACCAACAGCGTTATATTCAAATACAGTCTCGACCGCATTTGAGAATTAGTACGCGGAGTTTTGAGTAATCTAATAACCTGAAATCTAATTAAAATATAAGATGACCTGGATTAAAAGCCTCTGGAAGTTTTCACGACCCCACACTATTATTGGCACTAGTCTTAGTGTTTTAGCACTTTATTTTATTGCTTTAGCAACAACAGGTAATCAGATTACACTTGAGAATTTGAGCCAAATGCTTACAGTATGGCTATCCTGTCTGTGTGGCAATGTCTATATTGTGGGTTTAAATCAGCTTTATGATATAAAAATAGACCGCATTAACAAGCCAGATTTGCCTTTAGCTTCAGGCGCATTTTCAGTTTTACAGGGTAGAATTATTGTCGGCATTACAGGAATTATGGCGCTGGTAATTGCGGCATATTCAGGTATCTGGTTATTGCTCACCGTAGTGATTAGCCTGCTGATTGGTACTGCTTATTCTGCACCTCCAATCCGTTTAAAACAGTTTCCTTTTTGGGCAGCATTTTGTATTTTGACGGTGCGGGGAGTAATTGTCAATATTGGTTTGTTTCTGCATTATTGTGAACGATTTAATAGTACAGTAGCTTTAAATCCCTATGTCTGGACGCTAACTGTATTTATCCTACTGTTTACTGTGGCGATCGCAATTTTTAAAGATGTTCCTGACTTGGAAGGAGACAAACAGTTTAATATCAAAACTTTTACTCTAGTGATGGGCAAAGCAGCAGTGTTTAACCTTTCCCGTGGCGTAATTAGCGTTTGCTATTTTGGGATGGTGGTAGCAGGCTTATTTTGGTTAACTTCTCTTAATGTTTCCTTTTTTGTCGTCAGTCATTTGTGTTTACTAGCATTGCTGTGGTGGCGTAGTCGGAATGTAGACTTGAGCGAAAAAAGTGCGATCGCTGATTTCTATCAGTTTATCTGGAAGTTATTCTTTTTAGAATATTTGCTATTTCCCATTGCCTGTTTTATTCGAGGTTAACAATTTTGGCTAGTTTTTATTTTGGATTAGGAACGTAAAGCGGGAGCTAAGAAATTCACTAGTCTCGATACAGTAGCTTTAATTGTTTCTGGTTGATCGTCTTGAATCAAGGAACCTGACTTTTTAGCCTCATTTAATACCCGTAGAAGAACTGCAATTACCAAATCTAATTTCCAAGTAAGTTCGGTACGAGATAAGTCGGGAAGCGATCTCGTCAATGCATCTAAAAAAGCTTCTGTACTTACTTTAAACTCCTGCTCGGCGATGACTCTCACTACATCTGGTTCTGTACGACAACGTCCCATAAACCTAGCGCAATGAATCCCGCGCTCTCCACTATTAAGAATTATCTCTAGAGGAGGAGTTAAAAAAGCTTCCAAGATAGCTTCCACGCTAGGATTTTCTTGTTTCTTCTGACATTGCTTGAGTCTTTCTAACTCACCTTTGACTATGGGTTGAGCAGTTCGCTTGACAACTGCATGAAATAATCCTTCCTTAGAACCAAAATGATAATTAACCGCCGATAAATTAACCTTAGCTTCACGAATAACACTTCTTAAGGATGTTCCTGCAAAACCATTCTCGGCAAATAATCGTTCGGCTACATCGAGGATTTGCTCTTGAGTATCAATGGAAGTTGTAGATGTCATATTCAAACGAACGTAAGAACTCTATTTATGATA
>JBCCDL010000322.1:0-6860 GCA_039030815.1 Cyanobacteria bacterium P01_A01_bin.83
TGTTGTAATACTCAGCTAGTCGGCGTCTTCTTTTCTTAGCCATGTTGGTACGAAATATTTTTTAATATTTTTTCTCAAAATTTTTGATAAGCTGTCTATATAGTTTTTGAACAAATTTTTTTTCTTTTCCCTGAATAATAAATGACTGATTTTCAATAACAAGATGTATAAAATGTTGAGTTAATAAAACTGAATATTCTGTATATTCAAAAATATATTCAAGTATATTGTGCAGAGATAATTTATTAATATCTACTCTTACTAACTCTGGGTCAAATATTTTTCTACGAGGATTAAAATAATCATCAAAATTAGCTTGCCATCCAAAAGTAATTTCTTTGTCAACTGGATAAATATCATCATTTATCATGGCAGAACCTAAAAAAATAAAGTTTAGCTTTCTATAGTAGTTGCTATTATATGGCTGATGATATAGTCGATCTACAATGTCAAAGAAGTTTGCTTGGAAAGTTAAGCTGTTAAATATTGTCTCTATTTCATCAAAAATAATGATAACTCTTCTATTATGTTTATATAGGATGTTATCCTTTATATATTTATCAAATTTTTGCTCTAAACTTTGATTGATTACTTTATTATTCCATTTCAATGATGGCATCCCTAGATTTAAAGTGTCATTAATAATATCTATTATCTTAAAATACCAAGCATATTCGTCTGTTATGTCTTTTAAATCCTTTGGTTTAATTAAAACTAATTGTATATTTTGTTGATTTATTTTGTTTAATATCTTTGTAAGCAAGTTATCTTTGATGTTTTTAGGCGAAGATAAAATATAGCAATTCTCTCTAGAATTAATTGCTTGAGTAATTCCAATTTCAAGATTTAAAAATTCGCTATTATACGGTATGGGTGTGTATCTATTGTTATATCTATTTATGATTTTGTTTTTAAAATTTTCAATTATATCTTCTAAATCATTTATTATTTTATTTAAAAAACTATGTATATTGCGTAGTAATTTTTTGCATGCATCTATGATTTTTTCTAAATTTTCTTTTGTTTCTTGAAATTTGTCAATTCCCTCTGATAACAGCTTTACAGCGTTATAGAAATGTATTCCTATATTCCAAACTTCTAATAGTATATTCATATTACAGTTTTATTTTATATAGTCTATTTATTGCTAGTGCCAAATAATCAAGCTTAAGCTATATGTTCTCTTACTTTAAAATTCATAGAAAAAAACCTAAATATAAATATACTAACTTTGAGCGACATATTATTATCGCTGCTGCTTTTGAACAACCCAAAAATTATCTAAACTTACTACTAAAATACATATCATGATTACCATAAATTACATCTTATAGAATAATTAAATTTTATGGAGCTTTACATGATGCTTTTCTTTGTACCAAAGTACAAGTTACCCTTTAGCTTTGAATCTACTAGTATTGGTCGATTTCTTAGTTTCTAGCCATAAACAGCTTGATTACGCCATCCGTATCTCTGGCATTAACCTCAAGGTCAAAGTATAGTTTATTTCAAAGACTAAAGTTCAATTAAAGCTATTAAAATGATCGCTTATAAATGTTTTCAAAAGTGCGAGTATTTTGCTCTTTAAATAGTAATTACGGCTGCTTTATCTTGAAAGTATTGAAAATACTAAATTATTGCTTAAAAATAACTCTTGCTGCTTCAATTTATTTGTTTACCAACCCTTATAAAGAGATACTTTGTCTTGGCATGCGATCGCACTGCACTTTGGCTATACTATGTTGAGCGTCTGAGATGAATTAGGAAAAAGCGGTAAAAAGTCTGAAGATGAAAGAGATCAAGCTTCTTACTTGAAATCTTCTCTCATGAACAGCATAAACTTTGAAAGCTTATAGTCATAGTTTTAGTATAGTTCTAGTGAAGCTTTGAGCTAATATCAACTTATACCAAAATAGCTATTGCACGAAACCAATGAGTATTAACCCATTGTCGTTGATCACTATCGATTACCTCAACACCCTGTATGCTAATGCAAAAGATTAGTTACTACAGTAGTAGCAAGAATAATAACAATTGCGATCGCAGATTTGAAAATAAGCTTAATTATCTTTTATTAATTACTTATGTGTGATTGCTTGATCGCAAAGTGATTTATCTAAGCTTATGAGAAAACCGACAATAGTTGCTAATTCTTCGGTTTTCTCTGATTTTTTTTCAACCTTTCTAGCTGTCTGTGCTTGATTTCTTCAGCTATCCGCATATCAGTCAATTCTTCTCGGTCAAAAATCAAGCCATCTAATTTAACTAAGCATCCTGATAATTTTTCAATCTCTTCATCAGTCGGGCGATCGCCTGATAGTAATTTCCTTAATCTACTGACAGAAATTTTGGTTTCTTTTGCCAAGTGTTTCAATCCCCAATCGGGATTTTCTAAAGTCTTTTCTATTGCAGTGGCGATGGTAGGTAACGAAGAAAAACTCAAATCGTCTTGAGCAAAACTACTACTAGCAAAGGGGACAACTTTGTGTGATCGCCTATTCGTAAATTGCTCTTGCTTATTTATCCAATCTTTGACCGCTTCTTCTAGAGTATCGTTTATATTTTGCCCTGCTTGCTTGCAGGCTGCTTTAAACTCCATAGTCAGTGACTTAGGAATAAATCCCCTCAATTCCTTATATTCAGACGATCTACGTTTATCAACCACTCGCTATTTATCTACCAATATCGCTCATACTCCATTTTCTCACAGGATTTTCTAGACAAAGTAATAACGCTATTGTCGCATCTTAATTAAAATATTGCTATTATTGCTAATATTTTGTATATTTATCCTATCGATTCTCGAAGTAAGTTATTCGAGCGATTGTGAAGCTAGCCGTAGGCATCGCTGCAATAAGTATGAATCAACATATTGAAGATAATCTGCCCAAGAATGAAGCTTTACCTAATCTTGCAGGTAATTCGGGCATCGAAAAATTACAAGCCAAAATAGCCACTTTATATGGATTGAAAAACTCAGAAGATATCGATCTGATAACTGCATTGTTCGTAGAATATCTTGCAGACAATTTAGAATTAATTCATAAACCCGCAGAGGTTGTAAATAGCAATCTCGTTGATTTAACTTGTTTTCCCAGTCTTCCTATCGACTTCCCTGAAAATGCGGAAATACCGTTTTTTCTCTACGGAGACGAAGTAAGTCATGAAGCAATAGAAGATTGCGGAATTGTAATTGGTCGTTTTTATGCCTTCGATCCCAATAGCAAACAGTGGCAATGGAAATATCTAATTCTTGAGAAGGTCGATTCTATCACTGTCTCTCTTTTCTCTGCTTGCACTTATTGGGAAACAGAGCTTAAGCCTTCTAATTAAAATAAAACTATGACTGACAAAAACGTTGTTCAATGTCGTTTAAAAACTACAGAAGAAACTCTTCGCTACCTATGGAATTTGATGACAGAACAAAACACTCTATTGGTAAACGAAATTTTAGAAAGAATTAGAACTCACAAAGAATTAGATGCGTGGCTAGCTCAAGGTTATATTCCTGTCGCGGCGATCAATAAAATTGCCAAACAACTCAAGCAACACCCTAAATATAAAGGAATGCCAGGTAGATTTAGTACTTCTGCCGAAACACTCGTTAAAAGTACCTATAAATCTTGGTTTACCAATCATAGAGAGACAAGAAACAAAATTTGGGGCAAAAAAAGATGGTTGAGAATACTCAAGAGTGAACAAGAATTACTAGAAGTAACAAATCTGAGCCTCTGTGAATTACAAGCTGAAGCTGAAAAGATTCTGAAACGTGAAGCGAAAAGATACAAAAAGCTCAAACAAAGCAAGAAAACCGATCTCAAAATTCCCAAAAATTTATTTTTCTACTTTTTTGAGGTACACGACAAAGTAACTACAAGCTACGAGAAAGAGAAGAAAATTCATTTAAAAACCAAAAAACTAATTCAACAGTGCGCTATTGTCTATCTACTAAAAAATAAACTTGAGTTTGTCAAAAATCCAGAAGATCCCGAAAAATATCGGCAATACAGACGTAAAAAAGAAATTCGGGTTGAACAACTAGAAAAAAAACTTAAGGCTCGTTTACCTAAAGGAAGAAATTCAACTAAGGACGAGTACCTCGAAGCTCTAGAACAGGCAAAACGTCTGATTACTCAGAATGAAGAAATGAACTTGATTAATGCGAGTTTACAGAGAAGTGAAAAATCAATTCCTTTTCCAGTTTCATATAACAGTAACACAGATATTTACTGGTCTAAAAACGAACAAGGACGTATTTGCGTTCGCTTTAAAGGTATTACCGAACATACTTTTGAATTATTCTGTCACAATCGTAGACTTCATTGGTTTCAGCGTTTTTATGAAGACTACCAGCTATACAAACAACACAAGAAGCAGATTCCAGCAGGATTGATAACTCTTCGCTCTGCCAAATTGATCTGGAAACAAGGAGAGAGTGAAGATTCTGAAAAACCCTGGCTGACGAACAAATTGTATCTACACTGTTCGATAGAAACTGAATTATGGACGCAGTCAGGAACAGAAAGAGTTCGCCAGCAGAAAATTGTCAAGACCAAACAAAAGATAGACAAATGGCTGGAAGCAAAATCATTGTCCAAAAATCAGCAGCAAAAACTGTTGGCAAATCAAACTTCTTTATCTCTTTTAGAAACGTTTCGAGATTTCAATCGTCCTAGTAAACACAGACATCAGCAAAATACCTCACTTGCAATGGGAGTGTGTATTGGCTTAAAAGAACCAGTAACAGTGGTAATAGTGAATCTAGTAAATGGCGAAATCATAGCTTATCGCGATACTAAACAACTGTTAAATAAGCCAATCCAGCAAAAATCAAAGCAGGGGAAAAAAGCTAAAAAACACACTCAATACGAACTGTTTCTCAGACGCAGACAGCAGCAAATTGAAAATGATGCTAAAAGACAACAAGCCCAGACTAAATTCGCAGATAATCGTTTTGGAGAATCAATGTTAGGTCAATATGTCGATCGCTTGTTGGCAAAGGCAATTGTAGAAATTGCAATTCAATACAGAGTAAGCAGTATTGTTCTGCCAGATCTTGAAAACATTAGAGAAATTCTTAACAGCGAAATCCAATTTCTAGCAGAAGCAAAAGCACCTGGATGCAAAAAAGCTCAAAAAAAATATGCCAAAAATTATCGTAAAAGCATTCATCGCTGGAGTTATTCTCGTTTATGTAAAGCGATCGCGTCTAAAGCGAATCAGAAGGGTATTACTATAGAATGCAAGCGTCAATCTTCTCAAGGAAAGCCTGAAATACAGGCAAGAGACTTAGCTTTAACTGCTTATGGCGATCTCACAACAGCTACTGGATAAACCGTAGCTTTTAAACATTTCTTATAGTTTTTTTGAACCTAGAAAACTTATTATTAAAGTAATTTGCGCCGTGTATTCCATATTGGAATCACGCATAGTATGGGGTTGTTTGGCTGTTTAGCAAACAGTCATACTTTCTGACCTCCTGTAGCTACTAGCTCACAGTGCTTGATTCAGTTAAGCAAAACTTTTCGCTCTTGATGGACAGTTTTGTTGATGAAAAGTACATTTGCTGCCAATTCTGCGTTCTAGCTGCGGATTGGGAAAAAGCTATATTGAAAAATACCTGTTGTTCTTCATTATAGTCTAGTTTGCGCTACCAGCAAGTGAGTTGATTGATGAGGGAAGGACACTTTATCAGTCAAGCTTACAGACTATTTTATAAGACACGTCTATCAATCTAAATGATTTGTATACCCTTATAAAAAACAAACGGTTTGTAAGTCTAGCTCCGACTCAAGAATCATTTTGTGATGTTCGGGGTACGAATATATCGTCTTGTGGCTATGTTTTCACCCCTTTTTTTGGGGAACTTTTCCTACAAATCTGTCGAACCTAAGCGCGGGCGAAATCCCTGGGGGGTTCAACAGAAATCATCAAAGCTTTATCCAATATTGCTTCTACAAATTATCGTTAATAAAAGCAACTTATCCTTAGCTGTTATTTTGACTTATTTAGGAGAGTATTTTCTACCCTTGGCAAAAGTAAAGCTTAAAGCACTTGTTAAAAAAGGTTTTAGCGGGCAGAGTTGCCTCGACTCTCCCGATGTGGGAGATGTTGAAAGATCGTATTTTATCTTGCTTTGATTAAATTGATTTGAGTTGCCTCGACTCTCCCGATGTGGGAGATGTTGAAAGTACAGTGAGTCAAGATGCTAATTTGAGCTACCTTAAGTGTTGCCTCGACTCTCCCGATGTGGGAGATGTTGAAAGATTTAGCAATGGATCAATGGATAGTTTATGAGTTGCCTCGACTCTCCCGATGTGGGAGATGTTGAAAGACAGAGGAAGTTTGCCATACTGGCTCATATAGTCCGTTGCCTCGACTCTCCCGATGTGGGAGATGTTGAAAGGATTCGACGAAAACTTACTCAACACCAAGGAGCAGTTGCTTCGACTCTCCCGATGTCCCCATTCGAGGATAAATGGGAGATGTTAAGATTATTGGAAAAGTTGAAAGGAGCAGAGGACTGAAAACTCATTGGGTTGGGAATTTAAGTCCTATTTTTTTGACATTAATTCTTTAAATCTGATTTTTTTGGCAAAAATCTTTGCATCTCGATCTCAAAAAAAACAAAAAAAGGCTTAAACGACCTAAAATCGTTCAAGCTATGTAATTTTTTGACATTAATTATTTAAAACTGACAAATAAAGCTTTAATGTACAACAACAAACTGTCTTAAACGACAAATAATCTGTCACTGTGCAAATGCCGGGAGGCAGACTTGAACTGCCGACACGAGGATTTTCAGTCCTCTGCTCTACCACCTGAGCTATCCTGGCTCGCTTTTTATGGCGCTCAACTAA
>JBCCDL010000323.1:0-6850 GCA_039030815.1 Cyanobacteria bacterium P01_A01_bin.83
AAAAAAATCGTTTCCTTAATTGAACTGTTTACTACAAATTACAACTAAACAGGAGTTTTTCGCGCTACCCTATATTGAATAATTCAGTGATTAGTATTCTATCTCAGTAAAAATAACTTTAACTTAAGCGAGTGAAACAGATTCCCCCAGTCGACCTAACTCGACAGTATGAACTAATTAAAGAAGAAGCTAACTTAGCTGTACTTGATATTCTAAGATCGGGACGCTATGTAGGCGGAGAAGCTGTTAATACATTTGAGCAAAATTTTGCTCAATATATTGGAGTTGCCGAATGTGTTAGCTGTAACTCTGGAACAGATGCACTTTTTCTCGCTTTAAAAGCTCTCAATATAGGAGAGGGAGATGAGGTAATTACAACTCCATTTAGTTTTTTTGCCACTGCTGAAGTAGTAAGTAGAGTGGGCGCTAAACCAGTATTTATTGACATAGACCTAAATACATTTAACCTCGATTTGGCGCAGATTGAGCAGGCGATTACAACCCGCACTAAAGCAATTTTGCCTGTCCATTTATTTGGACAACCTGTCAACATGAGTTCACTGATGTCTATTGCCCAGACACATAATCTTTATGTTATTGAAGATTGCGCTCAGGCTACGGGAGCTGCTTGGGGACAGGATAAGATTGGTAGTATCGGACATATTGGCTGTTTTAGCTTTTTTCCTACTAAAAATTTGGGAGCCTGCGGTGATGGGGGCGCAATCACGACTAATGATACAGCGATCGCTAAACAAATTAGAATTCTCAAAGAGCATGGCTCTCCCTCCCGCTACCGACATGATTTTGTGGGGATTAATAGTCGAATCGATGCGGTACAGGCTGTAATTTTGAATATAAAATTAGGCTATCTTGACTATTGGAACCAGCAGCGTCATCAAGCCGCAGCTTATTATCAGGAATTGTTGCAGTCGGTATCCACTCTTAAGCTACCTCAAGCGTTATCGGGGGGAGATAGTGTTTGGAACCAATATACAGTATGTATCAGTGAGGGAGCAGCAACATCGAACGAAGGTAATTTAACCAACTCAAGCCCCAGAGAGCTAATCAAACAAAAATTACAGCTTCAAGGGGTAGCGTCGATGATTTATTATCCTATTCCCTTACATTTACAGCCTGTATATCAAGATCTAGGCTATCAAAAAGGACAGCTACCCGTTGTGGAGCAAGCTGCCCGAGAAGTATTATCCTTACCAATGTTTCCAGGTATTTCCGAAGCGGAGCAAGAACATGTTGCTTATGCTCTCAAAGACTGCTTGCTAGAGGTCTACTAGCCTAAGGATGCTGCTGAAGATACCAAAGTTGAACTAGAAGCTAGTGCCTCAACCAGACTTCTGACTGCCGCTATCATGGCAATCTCACTATTTAGCTGGTTGATCGCTGAACCAACTCCAACTCCCGCAGCTCCTGCGGCGATCGCCATTGGCGCTGTTACGTTGGATAAACCAGAGGCGCAAAGTACTGGAATATCAACTGCTTGAGAGATGGCATAAGCAGCAGCTAAAGTGGGAGCGGCTTTTTCAATTAGCCCTCTAACTCCAGGATTGACAGGCTGAATACTTGTTCCTCCCTCTGTTTGGATGATATCTGCCCCAGCATTTACTAGCTGTTTGGCTAATTCCACCTGTTCATCTAGAGCCAAAATGTGAGGAACAGTTACCGAAAGTGTGACCTGAGGGAGTAAAGAGCGAGTTTGTTGTGTTAGTGATAAAACTTCTGCTGCCTCAAACCTGATTCCTTGACTGTAAAAACTGTCGAAATTGCCAATTTCAATCAAGTCTGCCCCAGCATCAACCGCCCTGACAAATAGTTCTGGTTCGACTGCGGAAACGCATATCGGAAGACTAATGGAGTTACGAACTGCTTTGATTAAACTTGGTTCGGCAGCGATATCGACAAAAGTAGCACCGCCTACTTCGGCAGCTTTGACAACTGCGATTACGTGGTCATGGTCAAAGTTATTTAACCCGCTAATTATCTTGACTGCATTTTTTTGGGTCAAGGCTTGAACTAGCCGAGGATGTACTGTCATATTTACTTCCTGAAATTCTTAAATCTGAACTGTAATAAGTTCTGGTTTAATTATCTTATGCTGACATCTGACACCAGTAAAATAAGATAATTAAAGGATGATTCTGGAAAGAGTGAACTGAGCAATGGAGAATTACTACTAGCAAGAAATCGATTTGACTAGCTCGAAGCCTAAACGCAACTTAAGATTAATCTCTAAGCTTAAGCGCTCTGCAAATCAATTTGTGCCTGTGAGTCAGAAGATATTGTAGATGAGTTAACAGTACCCCCCTAAATACAAAGGCACTTGGGACGCTAGCTCCTGTGCCCCATGTCAGGGCTTGCGTTCACTTCATGAGAAGCAACTTGCTTGCGCTGCATTAAAGCCGTGATTCTTTGAAGCAGCATGTCGACTTCAGCCTCTAAATGAAGATATTTAACCTGCTGATCTGTTTGATAATGTTGAGTTTGAGTCTTTTGACTTTGATTAGATAAAAGCGTTGCCATAAAATAAGTTGTTAATAGCTAAATTGCCAGTGCAATTTGAGATTTTAACTCAAAAGAAATATATTTGATTGATCATAATCTTTAGATTTCCTTTAGACTGTGATCGTTTACACTATTAATCGGGAGTACTGTCGTACTGCTATAGATAATCAACCATTTTGGGGATTACCTTGCTAAATTTGAAATTTTTGGAAATTTATAGATAGATGTCTCTGATTGAGTTATTTAAGCAGAATTTCAATTTGGCAGTAATCAATAGCAGAACTATCGTATAAAAAAATGAGTTTACTATCTAAAGGCTTTGAGGTGGAAATGTATACTGGTACTCCAGCAGGAGAAATAGTAGGCATGTCAGATAAAATTGTGCAAGCTTTGGATGGTTTTGTCCGAGAACCTGACAGCCGTAATGTTGAATACACTACGGCTCCTTTTTGTCGCTATGAGCGTTTGTTATGTGCCTTACTTAAACCAAGACAAGCCTTGCGGAGTTATCTGCGAACTTTAGGGAACTTTACCTTAATTCCTGGCAGCACTCTCTCTTTAGGAGACAGCGATCGCTTTTATCGTTCAGATCCCCAAAATCCTTACCATGACTATATTGAGCAAACTTACGGTACCGATGTAGTAACTGCCAGTATTCATATCAACATTGGTATTGAAGACCCCGAAGTTTTAATGCAGGCTTGCCGTTTAGTTAGACTAGAAGCCCCCCTGTATCTGGCTTTAAGCGCCTCTTCTCCTTTTATCGATGGTAAAGTTACAGGCAGCCATTCTTCTCGCTGGCAAATGTTTCCTAAAACGCCGCAAAATGTTCCTTTATTTGCCAGTCATAGTCACTTCATTCAGTGGACAGAAGCTCAACTTAAAGCCAAAACCATGCGTAATGTTCGACATTTGTGGAGTTCGGTTAGACCAAATGGCGATCGCCGTCCTTACAATCTCAATCGCTTGGAATTAAGAATTTGTGACCTGGTGGTTAATCCCCTGGCTTTGTTGTCAATTACGGCTTTGTTGGAAGCAAGAATTATGCAAATGATGTCACAACCGCAGCTCGATCCTCTAGAACAAAGTCAATTGTCTAGTAATGATTTAGCCTCAGAGTTAGTGGCATTAACAGATGCTAACGAAGTCTTGGCAGCGAGGAATAGCTTAGATGCCGAATTACGCCATTGGCGAGATGGGAGGAAAATTTTGGCACGAGACTGGATTGAAGAAATTTACCAGGAAGTATATCCTATTGCTAAACAAAAAGGCTTTAGCTGTTTTCTGTCTCCCCTTAAGAAAATTTTACGGCAGGGCAATACAGCGCAGCAATGGATGGAGTTACATCGCCAAGGGATGTCGCCTGTAGAAATTATTCAGCAAGATATTCAAAAGATCGCTCTGCAAGAACAAGACCTAGAATATGCCTTGTGTCAGCCCGCTTTAATTGCCTAAAAACTAATACTGATTACTGATTACTGTAGGTGATTATCTTTGGTGGGCAACAATAATGGATTCTTTTGTTAAGAACAAAGTCAATTTTTTTGGGCCCACCCTACACCTGTTTACTGTTTACTGTTTACTGTTGACTGAAAAATGGTTCGCGTTGTTCTGGTTAATCCTGAAATACCCCCCAATACTGGTAATATTGCCCGTACCTGTGCGGCAACCAAGACCGAATTGCACCTAGTGGCTCCACTAGGATTTGAAATAAGCGATCGCTATCTCAAGCGGGCGGGCTTGGATTATTGGCCATTAGTAAAACTGCACTACCATGAGGATCTGACTGCCTTTCGGCAGGTGCAGCAGCAACAAGGGGGCAGATTAATTGGTTTCAGCGTTAGGGGCAGCAAAAATTATCTAAACTGTGATTACCAAGCAACGGACTGGTTGTTATTCGGTAAGGAAACCGCTGGTCTACCTCCCCAACTCATGGAGGCTTGTGATGAAAAACTTCGGATCGATATGCCTGAACCAAAGGTGCGAAGTCTGAATCTTTCTGTTAGTGTAGCGATTGGATTATTTGAGGCTCTTCGGCAATCAGCAATTGACTGAATCGTGAGCCAAAAATTGTAATATTTCTGATTTGTCACTTGTCTAAAATGCCATTTTGAGCTAATCTGCCATAAAAATAGGCAACAATCGCCAAGTATTTCAAGTAACTTTTAAACAAAGTTAAGCGGCAAGGCTGGTGTTGAGCATTACACCATCTAACCCTGAATAATTTGAGCCAGAACTAAACTAAACCTCTTGCACGAATAATTTTGTAAATGCCCAAACACAATTTAGGATGTGCGATTTAGAAAATTAATACTAATCGCTGAAACCTTAAAATTTCGTATTTATGCAAGAGGTCTACTAAACCCGAAGCATCAACAACTCAAGATAGACTCCTCGCCAACATGATTCAAAATAAAAATTTATCCTCGCAGAATTTGCCAACAGAGTCTAATCTTGTTGAACAATTTTTTTTGCAGTCTTGTAAGGATAATTTAACTGCCAACAATCAAACAAATAAGAATATTTATAATAATATTTGCTTAAAATTTGGGATTTTCATATCTTTAGCCGCAGTGGTCAACCTCACAGGCTTAAGTCAGATGGCACAAGCTAGTGATTCAGACCATCTTAAAGCTTCTGATTCATTGGCTAGTTCTGACAAGAGCAAAACAACAAAGCAAAGCCAGAACCCTATAGTTAATTTTTTGCCTCGTCTTCTGCATTTCGTCCCTTTCTCTACTGAGTCTCTACTGGCTAAATTGCCTGCTAAATCTTTAAACAATGACTTAAAGTCAAGTCCATTTTCATCTCAAATAGCTGAGAATCACCAACTTAACGAAGTGAACGCAAGCCCCGTCCGTTTGAGGCGGGGTACTGTTCACCGCACAAATCTGCTGGCTCATGAAAAGCATTTAGAACAAGCATTTCAACCACGGACTCACCAAGTCCAACGCGGGGAAACTCTTAATCAAATTGCCAAAAAATATAAGGTATCTACTCAAGAGTTAGTCAAACTCAATGGCATCAAGAACTCCAATATTATTTTTATCGGTCAGCAGCTAAAAGTACCACCATTGGCAATTGGTGGTATTTCTTTGGGCACCAGTAGACACCCTAGTAGTGCAACATCTGATAATAGCCACCAGACTGTAACTGAATTATCTAATCAATTTCAGTCGGAACAAAATATCGCCGAAGTTCCTGTCACTGGTAATAATTTATCAAGGGTAGACTTAGAGAACTCTCATATTGCCAAGCTAAGAGCCGAAATTAAAGTATTGCGGTCGCAGAATCAAGAGCAAGGACTAAACAACAGCGCTAGTACCGATAGCTTAGTCAACTCTCAGAATGTTTCTTCTACTCAACCATTATCAAATCAATCTCAATTCAATAGGAAAAGGCAGTCTAACACTATCGCCAAGTCAGATTTAGTTAAGGAAGATGCTGTGGCATTGACACTACCTCCTTTACCCGATTCTGACGAATATCTCCCTAGTGGTTTTAATGGTTATATTTGGCCTGCACAAGGGGTTTTGACTTCTGGATATGGATGGCGTTGGGGTAGAATGCATCGTGGTATAGATATTGCAGCACCTATCGGCACTCCTATTTTAGCTGCGGCAGCAGGAGAGGTAATTGGTGCAGGATGGCATGGTGGTTACGGTAATTTGGTTAAGCTAGAACATCTTGACGGTAGTTTTACCCTATATGCTCATAACAGTAAAATCTTGGTCAGCCATGGTCAAAAGGTTAACCAGGGAGAGCAAATAGCTGAGATGGGTAGTACGGGTTATAGTACAGGATCTCATCTGCATTTTGAAATTCATTCACAAGATAGACAAGTTCTTGATCCTTTGGCATTGTTAGGCAGCAGATAATTCAAGACATTGAGGCATTTGCCCCTGTGCTTTACTCGTCAATTTTCTTTTTAGCCGCGATCGCTAATTGCACTTCAGGAATTTGCCTGATCTGGTCGATAACTTCTACTACCTGACCATGCTCGACTGTTTTATCGGCATTAACAATGACGGTGGTATTGGAGTCAGTGCTAATTAATTTTTCGATTTCAGCTTTAAGCTGGTTCATTTGTGCAGGTTGACTATCTATTGTTAGTTCTCCCTGCTCATCTAGACTGACAGTTATTTGCTGATTTTTTTGCACCTCGGCAGTAGTGGCGCGAGGGAGATTAACTGGTAAACCTTCAGAGCGAGTCAAATAAAGACTGGAAACAATGAAAAATACCAAAATGGCGAAGATCACGTCGATCATCGGCAAAATGTTGATTTTAGGGGGCTGATCTAGTTCTTCAGGTAAGTGCATTTTGATTTGGTTA
>JBCCDL010000324.1:0-6846 GCA_039030815.1 Cyanobacteria bacterium P01_A01_bin.83
TTCTGATAAATCTTCCAAAGCCACTTCTCTTTCATGGGGAAGCTCTTCTATATTCTGCAACTCAGATTCGAGCCAAATCAGTTCTGAAGTATCAATTGCCAAACGATGATTATAATGTTGCAAACAGCGATCGCAAATTAACTTAACAATAAGTTTCCACTTGAAAGGCGGTTTTTAAAAGGTTACTCCCATAGAAACAACACTCTAGATGAAAACTAAGTATCCAAACTTGAAGCTAAAGCAAGTATAGTCTCCGTCTTTAAAATTGCTTATGGACGATCTTGCATACCATGTAGGATATTCAAAATAGTTCAAATACTTGAATTTTTTCTAGCGATTGCCCTAACCTTCCAAGTCGTGTTAGATACTTTTTTGATCACTACAACTCTTAGTAAGCGGTAAACAAAATTGTTTATGAGACATAAAGCAACTATATTTTGTTCCAAATCAGAATAAAACAGTAAAAATATACGGAGGTTCAAAGTATTACTTCGCATATAATTCATGAAGTTCAATATTAAATAAAAACTATTACTTAGAAATAAAACTCTCTGTTTGTATAATTTTACACAAGCACCTCGTGTTTCATGTATTAAGGGGATATTAATAGATTTTATAGCTAAAATACTTGAAACAAAAAACACGCTATTTTGTCTCATAAATGGATATAAAACTATTGTTTTTTCTGACTGCCACGATTAATAATATGTGCAGGAAGTAAATCAAGACTTCTGATTACACACTTTAATTATCTGAGGTAATTTAATGAGCGAAATTGAACTTCGTAATCTTGCAGAAGGTCGTAACCAGCCTACTGGTTCTAATCTACTTTCTGACTCTGAAACCTATCTTACTGATGTTACTGAGGAAGAACTTGACGGTACATTAGGGGGGTTTCAGTTTCCTACTAATGGCATCTCTGGTTATATTAATGGCAATTCACCTACCTGGAAACCTTTAGGAACAGCTATCTGGACTGGCTTTACAGCAGGTCCTATTACTAAAGGTCCATCGGTTGTCAACTAAGTAATAAAAAGTATGTATGATGATTTTTCTTCTTACTACTTTTTTGAATTTTAGTTTGGCACTTTCATAAATTAATGAGTGGCTACTTAAATAGTAAATGGTAGTCGCTTATTAATAAATGTCTCTATATTATTAAATAGAGAAATGAACAAAATCTCGCTAAAAAGCAAAATAATAAAATTTGCTAATCGATAAAACCGCTAATCTTCTTTATAGACTCAAATGAAATTTTTACTCGATTCTCAAAATGTGTTAGATTACTTGGTCGAGCATAAAATTTGTAACCAGAAAGATAAAAAGATTGAAGTTAAACTAATAGCTGCAAAGAACTTTAATCTTTTATTATCCTTGCAGGATGGTCGAAAATTCTTGGTGAAACAGGAAAGACAAGTAAGTAAAGATAAAACAGCAGAAGAATTTTTGCATGAGTGGCACAATCATCAGTTATTTGAACTATTTCCAGAATTAAATTCTATCAGTCTATCACTCTCAAAAGTTTTGCATTTTGATGCTGATAATTCAATTATTATCTTTGAATATCTCAGTGAATATCTCGATTTATCTGAATTTTACCTCAAAGAGAATGTCTTTCCCATTAAAATCGCTGCGGCTGTTGGTAGACTCTTGGGTACGATTCATCAAGCTACTTTTGAACGTCAGGAGTATAAAGAGTTTTTGGCTCAAAGACAGAAACATTCCGAACGTAATTCTGCTGCCGTTGTCGCTAGCGGCTTGAGAAACCTCAAACCTGAAGTTTTTGGTATGTATCCCAGAGATGGAATTAGATTCCTGACACTGTACCAGCGTTACGATAGTTTAGGGAAAGCAATTACGGAACTATCAGAAACATTTCAATCTTCTTGTTCGACCCACAACGATCTGAAATTAAATAACATTCTTCTGCATGAAGAGTGGGAATCAATTCTCTATCAAACAGAGTATACTGAACACGCGGTGATTCGTCTGATTGACTGGGAACGGGGTACATGGGGAGATCCTGCCTCTGATTTAGGAACTATCGTTGCAAGCTATTTACAGTTTTGGTTGAATAGCTTGATAGTTAATAAAGATATTCCTATTGCTCAAACTCTACATTTAGCAAGAACCCCACTCGACTTACTACAACCTTCTATTAGTACAGTAGTTGAAGCTTATTTAGAGAGCTTTCCAGAAATTATAGAACATCGTCCTGACTTTATAAGAAGAGTCGTGCAATTTGCAGGACTCGATCTAATTCAGAAAATACAGGCGATGATTCAACACCAAAAATCCTTTGGCAACATTGGTATTTTTACTTTACAGGTGGCAAAAAGTTTACTGTGTCAACCAGAAAACTCTATGTCTACTATTTTCGGCGACTCAGGCAAACAGCTAATTCATCCAACAGTCTCTATATAAAAATTATTGAAGCAAAAATAACTATGCAATTGTTAGAAACTATTCCCAACCAACTGCTTAATTCTTTGCGAGATATCAGTCAAAAGGTTTGGCTCAATTATGCCGAACTTTCGATTACTCATGCTGATTATGAACCTTTAGAAACACCTATTGAAGTAAAAGAACGCTTTCAAAACGTTTCCGCAAAGCTAAAAGAAAAGTATTTTGCTGCTCAAGTAAGAAACTTTTTATATGGCATTTACTATAATGGTTCTCTCAAAAATGTTCTCAAGTTAGGAACAAATTCCATAGAACAACAGCCTCAGAAAATTATAGAAAACAATACATTCTTGGGTATAAACTTAAAATTTTACGAACAACTTCATAGAAATAATTGCGGAAATGGTTATTTCGAGCCAGGTTGGACTGTTTGTCGCCAGGAGAGTGAAGATGATTTGGCTGTAGTGAAAGATAATTTAACTCTACATATAGAAAAAAAGCGTCATCTCAAACAATCGGAATTAGCTTCTGTCGGTGATTTTGTGTCAATCAGAATGCCGAAAAATAGAGTGCAAAATGGATTTTACATGGCAATTGGTGATGCTGGCTCAAATATTTATCCAGAGACAGTAAGAATTTATTTTAATTTAACTGCTGAAGGTGCTGTTGCAGTGATGAAAAGCCTTACATACAAGCTAAATAGGATTAATGTTCCTTTCAATTTCAAGGTATTGTATGACCCTTCTGTATACTATCGCCATGACTCAGGAGTACTATACTTTGAGCGAAGTCAGTATCTTGATGTAAAAAAGATACTTACAGAGGTTTACGCAGAAACGCAATCTTATTTTAAAACAGCTATTCCATTATTTACTAAGTTGCTAGCACCAGGTTTAGCTTTAGCTGAAGAACCAAATCTAAAATTTACAGAGAAAGAAAGTTTTGGTACGAACCGCTGTCAAATCGTTGGCAATGGTTTGTTGGCAGCCTACTATAGCGAAAATAATTCTCCGCAGGAAAAAATGGATTCAATTATTCAACAATTTTCGCTTTTAGGGATCGATTGGCAGCGACCTTACCTTAATAGCAATTCAAAAGACATTTATACTCTTTTAGATATATGAAATTGTTTCAACCCCTGATCAAAGTTCCTGCTACAGAAAGAAAGAAATTCTCTCAATCAGATATCTCATTTTATCGCGAATTGGGACGAACCAATTTAACTACTAGTTGTTTAGGGTTAGGAGGAGGAGGAGGAATCTCCAGCCGAGATACTATTTATGCCGTAGAGCAAGGTATTAACTACCTTTTTTATTCTAGTGATTTACATCACTTTATTTATAGTTCTATGGCAAAAGCAATTCGCAAATTATGTGGTCGTAGTTCTTCGGCAAGAGAACAAATAGTATTAGCTACGGTAACCTATATTAAAAGTCCCGAAATGGCACTTGCTGCTTTGTACGATCAATTTTGTGAATTGGGAATTGACTATATCGATATTTTGTTTTGGGGTTGGATAGGGGCTAACGACAGTTCTGCACTACGAAATTGTTTGAGTATTTCTCCAGATTTAAGAGGACCTAATACAGTTTATCAGCGACAAATTGAAAAAACATTTGGCATATCCGAACGCCTAAAAAAAATGGGTGCAGTACGTTATATTGGTGCCTCTTTTCACAGTCACGATCTAGCTCAACAATGGCTTAATAGCCCTTTGTTAGATGTAGTAATGGTTCGTCATAATGTCGCCCATCGCCATGCTCAAAAAAAAGTTTTTGCTCCTTTGAAACCTGAAGATCCTGACAGATCTGGAATTGTTACGTTTAAATCTTCTGGTATGGGAACATCTTTATGGCAACCTCCGAAGTCTTTGCCTCAAGAATGTTGGAAGCCTTCAGTACCCGATCTGTATCGTTACTCCCTTAGCCAAAATTGCGTTGATGTATGCCTTACTGGATTAACTAACCGTCAAGAAATAGATGCAGCAATTGCAGGAATTGAGCAGGGTAAATTGACAGAAGCAGAGCTACGCTATTTAGAAATTTATGGAGATCTCCATCGCAAAAAGCAACACATTCAGAATATTAATCCTGAAGATTTAATTTACATTTAACAATTTTTATTAGCAACTAAAGGCAAAATTATCTTTCAATCTGAGTTTGAGCTTGCCTGGTTTTCAGCAGACCTCAATTGCTCTTTTAACGCCGCTAGAGAAGCCCAACGATTATCAACATGGTTTTCATTCACAGTAGCCTTCTGATTCGCGCCTAAACAGTTATCGCCGCATACCTTTCTCAGTGGTAAAGCTAAAGATAGCTGCTCGAATAGCCATGCTTCTGGGTCATAATGCCCGTTAGGAGGCAGGGTTTCAGAAAGGTCTTCTAAAGATACTTCTCTTTCATTGGGTATATCGGCAGGGTTGTCCAGTTCCGATGCCAGCCAAATTAATTCCGAAGTATCAATTGCCAAACGATGATTATAATGCTGTAGACAGCGATCGCAAATTAAAGTTACAATTGTCTCAGCTTGGGCAGTTACCTCCAAAAAATTTCCCCCATGGCGTAATCTAATGGCTCCTTTAACAGGAACTAAAGTTTCCAAACTAGCAATGCTATCATCGATAATTATCTCAACTCTTCTATTTGGTGCTTTGAGTAGATGTGGAATGTATATCGCTTCCATTAATTTATTTACTTGTAATGCTATCTCAGGCGACTTGTGCCAACATTAAACAGCGACAAATAAGAGTGTGTTTGTAAAGTAAACATCAAATCGTCAAGAATATTGAGTAATGGGTAAGGAATAGAGAGTATCAAAAACCCATCTCATCTTTTTGTCTCCCCGACATGGGGGCAAGCCCTTTGTCCCCGTCTCCTCACTCATAGTAGGTTTTTAACAAAGCAGTGAGTGACTACTATCATGGGAACGAAATAATCAGTTTTTGCTCCCTTGTCTCCTTGTCTTCCTGGTCTCCCTTTTCTTGATTTCAGGATCAAATGTAAAAAGTCTATCCTTGTCAGCTCCCCGTCACTCCGTCACCCCATCCCCGTCTCCTTGCCCAATTTTGCCTTAATCTTTTATCCCGAAACAGTCTCTAAGACTCAAAAATTACTGCGGTAATATGATCAATTTTCGCTCTGGCTCTTGACCCCGACTTTCAGTGGTCAAATTTTCTTCATCCTGTAGCAAAGAATGAATTTGCTTTCTCTCTGCTGAAGATAATCCTGCTATTTCTACTTCTTGACCTGTTTGCCTAACTTTTTCCACCGCTTCTTGAGTCAAAGTTGCTAACTCCTGATTGCGATTTACCCGATAACTATCAAGCTCCACGACAAAAGAGCTTTGTTCGAGGGGATCGCTACTCAAGTTAAGGATTGTATTGAGAAGATACTGAATAGCATCAATACTCTCTCCTTTAAAACCTATCAGGAGTTGCTTGTGTTCTGGAGAAAAATTACTGCTGTCAATATTGAGCCAGCTAGAGTTTGGCTTGGCTTCAACTCTAGCAAACCCCTCCGTATCAACTTCAGCAGCTAAACCCATCAGAGCAAGTAGCTGCTGTAACCATTCTTTTCCTGAACTTACTTCACTTTTCACGATAGTTTGCGGTTATTAACCTGAAGTTTTTTCTTTCTTTTTAGATTTTTTGCGCTCAAATGGCAAAGCTTCTCGCTTGCTGGCGGCTTCAGCTTTTTCTTGTTCATCTAGAATTTTCTGCAAGTCTTCTGGTAAAGGTTCTCTCATCAAAAACCAAGTTTGAGCAGTTTGGAAGAAATTAGCTACTACAATATACATCAATACGCCAGCAGGCAGTGGGAAGAATAAGAACATGCCACTAAACAATAAAGGCGTAATTTTATTAATTGTCTGTTGTTGATCTCCAGCAGAACTACTAGCATTTTGAGCGCCACTCATCTGCTGGTTGACGTAAATACCTACTCCGAACATCAGCACCATTGCTAAAATATCAAAGTTGATATTGCCGTTTTCATCGGTAACGCCAACTCTACCAAGCTTTTCAATAAACAAGAATCCTGTATTAGCAGCAATACCAGGTATTGTAACTTGAACAGTAGCATCTCCAGGTTCTAAAGCAGTGATGCTACCGTCATCATTAATTCTTACTCTCTCAGAACCTTTTGTAATTTCAAAAGTAGGCTTAATGTCCTTATCTGGATACTCTTTTAACAGAGTATTTAATGATTTACCCTCAGAAGTTTGCAGTTCAACTCTAGTAGTTTCGCCAACAGCTAGCTTGCTACCACCTGGTAACATAGCAGCAATTTTTTCATGAACTCCATCTTCTACATAAATATTTTTAGGTTTAGTAGCAAAAGGCTGAGGTGCAATACGCTCAATCTGTTCTTGCGGCAAAATCTGAACGTTTATATCATAAGGAGTATTAGTAAAAGGCGAACCTCTCAAAGTCGCAAATAAGGCAAA
>JBCCDL010000325.1:0-6844 GCA_039030815.1 Cyanobacteria bacterium P01_A01_bin.83
GCTTTAGATGATGAAAGATTTCGTAATGGAATCGAAGGGAAATTCGGACAAGCAAAAAGAGGATTTAATCTCAACCTTGTGATGACAAAACTTCCTAAAACGTCAGAAACTTCTATTGCCATCACTTTTTTAGTTATCAATCTTTTTACTCTGCTTAGGCAGTTCAACTGTCTTTTTTTGTCTTGATTTCTTCAGAACTACAAATTAGGCTGAATTTATAAATCTTCTATGATTAAACCTGATATCAAATATACTTGCTAAAATAAAAACTTATCTTTTAACTAAGCTGATTCTTGTCAATTTTTTTCCCTTACTTTTTCAGCAAACCCTATTTAGACCGTCTTCAGTCAATGAGTCAAATGGTTCGAGATTGGGCTGCAAGTCGCGGTTTGCCAATTCCCCAACCCGATCGATCTAATGGCGCATCCAGTCAATTAACCCAAGAAGCAATTGGTGGGGTACGTTCGATCCTCTCTGTCGTTAGTCTGACTGTATTGACTGTTTCTTTGTTGGTTTTATTACTTTTAGAAATTCCTCAATATCGCCAAAAAATTCAACGGGCTTTTTCTTCTAGAACGGGCGATCATATTATTACTGCTGTAGGCAATACTAGCGAAAAGTTACGACGTTATCTTCTGGTAATGACTTTAACGAGTATCTTAACGGGAGTTTTGACAACTATTTGGTGCTTTATTGTTGGTATCGATTTAGCTTTTGTCTGGGGCATAATTGGCTTCATACTCAACTATATTCCCACGTTAGGCTCGATTGTTGCCGTGATTCCACCAACTTTGATAGCATTACTGTTCAATGAAGTCGGTCGCGCTGTTGCTACATTAATTGGACTGGCTGCGATTCAGGTAATTATGGGTAACTTCGTCGATCCAAAAGTGCAGGGCAAGACTTTACAATTATCGCCTTTTGTAGCTCTATTTTCTATCTCATTTTGGGGTTGGGTTTGGGGTATTCCTGGGGCAATTTTAGGAGTTCCCATGACCATCTCAATTATTCTGTTTTGTCAGGAATTTAAAATCACTAAAGGGGTAGCAATCTTGTTATCCGATCGCCAGTGAATCATTCAACAATGAACAATAAAATAGTAAGTCAATTAATACACTAAAAAATAACAGTAAGCTTATAAACCTAAAAATAGATATTGTGATACGACTTTTAAAGAGAGGCAATTATTTATTATTAATTGTTGAAGGTTTTAACCGAATATTAAATATCCAAGATTTTAAGTATACTGCCGAATTAACGATCAACGATAAATGAAATGACTGCTAACACAACTTTTAGACGATTTAGTTAAGACAAAAATACTATATTCTCATCTAAACGCAATTCAGGGTGAGAATCACTGGAGGCAAGTTGAATTTTAATAGTTTGGTAGGAGCGATCGCCCTATTAATTGCAATTTATCTGATATGGCAGATTCGTTTTATCTTATTATTGGGATTTGCAGCGATCGCCTTGGCAACGGCAATTAACTGTCTGGTTAAATTAATAATGCGATCGGGAGTGAAAAAGCGCAATATTTCGGTATTTGTGACGTTATCCTTTTTATTTTTAATTAACGAAAATTGATTATGAAATTTTCTCTAAAATTTAACTTCTGTTATTTTAATTGTTCATATTGCTCTCTGTAATTGGAAAGATAAACTTGCCCCTGATCAAGTCAACTTCGGATAGATGTACCAGACCGATTAAATAAATATTGTATTGATAATAGTTAGTTAAGGCTTTTGCCTCCGTTCGATTTAGCTACTTGCTAACTGTGTGAAGTCGATCGCAACTTGCATCGCTACAGTTTACGAACAATCAAAATACTCAAAATTATTTATTAAAAAAATTTATTAAATCAATGAAACATCTAGCTCGAAACCTTAAATATACTGCTCTTAGTTTGGGTGGGGCGATCGCAGCCCTCGCAATTTGGGGTTTGATCGAACCTCGCTTACTCAATACGAAAGAAGAGGTTGCTACTGTTACCAACTTACCTTCTTCTTGGGCGGGAAAAAAAGTAGCACAAATCTCCGATTTTCAAATTGGGCTATGGGGCGATAATCCTGGTACTGCTCGCCGTAGCGTTGATGAAATTATTGCAGCCAAACCCGCAGTAGCATTAATTAGTGGTGACTTTATTTATCATGCAGACAAAGACCCCAGTACCGAAATTGCGACTGCGGTAGATGTCGTGCGTCCTTTAGTAGAAGCAGGCATTCCTACCTATGCAGTGTTGGGCAATCACGATTATGGCATGAGTGACAAAAAAGCTCAACCCGATCTGGAACTAGCGGAAAATCTCGAACGAGCTTTAGAAGAGGTGGGTATTGAGGTATTAGAAAACGAGGCGGTACAGTTGCGATCGCCCGATACGGAAGAACCTCTTTATTTGGTCGGTGTAGGTTCGTTATGGGCAAGTCGAGATGATGTGAATCAAGCCTTGAATGACCTTCCCGCAAATAGCCCCAGAATCACGATGATGCACAACCCCGATACTTTTGAGCAGTTTCCTGCTTCTGCCGCACCTTTGGCAGTATCGGGACATACTCATGGCGGGCAGATTAGAGTTCCTGGTACGCCTCAATGGTCTTGGTTGCGCTTTACTCAGAATGATAAAGTTTACGCCGATGGTTGGGCAAAAGGTTATGGTAAAGCTGGTAATGAACTGTATGTCAATGTCGGTATAGGTATGAGCGTTGTTCCCGTCCGTTTGTTTTGTCCCCCAGAACTAACCTTCTTTACTCTCCAAGCAAATGCAGCGGAGTAATAAGCCTTCAATCTTTATCTTTTAACATTTGGTCTTGGCGATCGCTGTCTCTCGGTTCAAAATTTTTACCATACTAAAAAAGGTAGGTATATAATACGATCCATCAAAATTGTCTTTGCTAGCTGTGAGTAAAAGTCATAAACAGAATTCGGTTTGAAACTAAATGGGGTGTAATAAGCTAATAGGGTGTACTTACCTTTTATCAACGTGATACTTAACGGTAGTCGTACTCACTTTAAACTTCTGAGCGATTGGCGAAGCCTAGCCGAAGGCATCGCCTCATAAGTCATTCCTTCACTCCTCAATCGCTTAATCTCTAATGAATCCGCCTTTGAAATCCGACGAGTCTTTCTTGCCTCATTTTTATAAGTAATTCCTTTAATCGCATTATTGACAGCGGTTTCAGACATCTGATAAGCATCAGCCAACATCTTCAAAGTCGCTAACTTATCCTGATGTAACGCCCGAATCACCTCTACATCTACTTGAGACAACTTTCTGTTGCTACTCTTTCTAACCTTCTCCTCCGCTTTTACCTCAGTCGCCCTTTGAGTAGCGTATGATACTAAATCCGATTACCAAAGTATGTATTCCTCAATCCTGATAATCAGCTTATGGCAAGGTTGATACTAATTTTTTTTACCTCCTATGGAAACAGGATTTAGTATGACAACTGCATTTCTTGCAAACTTAATTTTGTCAGAATCCTTTTGGGCGATCGCCTTCTTTACCTTATTCTCCGCCTCTTCAATTGCAGTCTGAATCTCAATCTGGGCATTAAGCTCATTCTCGGTTGTAATATGATATTTCGCATCTTCCCTTTTAGCATTAAATCAGTATGAGGGAAATATAGCCGAACTAATCGAAGTATTTGTTATACCCATAGGGCAAATAGTAATAGGGGAACATGATGACCCAATTCAAATGATGCTAGTTCCAATTGATGTAGAAGATATTGAAGCTTTTATCTCTGCACAAGATAGTAATCTAGTTCCTTACTTACATCCTGCCTATGAAGAGACTAACGAAGAGGTATTGAGTCTAACCCTAACCAATCCTGTAGGAGTCTTAAACGCAATAATAATTGAAGAAAACTTAGAGGAGAAAAATAAAAACGGATATATCGTTAAAAGCACTGGAGAAGAAGTCTTTCACTCAAGCTGTAAAAACCTAGCCTTAAAAGCAATCAGGAATACACAGAAGATTGAACCATTATTCTTTGGACAGTTAGTAGAGGGAGATGCTAGTTATTATGACCATGTGAATAATACGACTCGCGTGTTTATTAATCGGATAGGTGAAACAGTTACTTATGAAGGATTGGTAAAACTAGGGAAGTTTGCTACAGATGAAGAGATAGCTGTTGATGAAGATAAAGTACTAGAAGCCACAATCAAAAATGCAGCTAAGTGAGTATTTCAGATCGCCAATACTGTTCATAAATGAGTATTTCAACTATTAAATGAGTACTTCGGCTCAAAGAAAATTATTAAGTGAGTGTTTCAAGCAATCGCCATAACTGATAAGTGAGTACTTCAGCAATTAAATGAGTACTTCAAGCGATCGCCATAGCTGATAAATGAGTATTTCAACTATTAAATGAGTACTTCAAGCGATCGCTATTAAGAAGAACGTGAAATCTAACTATCAAAAGCATTATACCTTATTTTGCTTATATCAATTGTTTAAGTACCGTTAACAAAGCTGTCAACTTCTCAAACAATTGGCTTCTGAAGTAATAGAGTGCCAATGTAAGCCTTGAATGTCTTTTGAGATAAGTTGGGAATTATAGGTAGCGGTCGCAAGTCGTTTAAAGCAGCTATTTTTGAAGCGGTAGATAATTTTTCCGTCTGTCCGCAATAGGCTATGTATAAATCTTCAGGATTGCGAAGAGTAGGCAACCAAGCATTTAAATTCAAGTAGCTATAAGTAGCCATGTTGTCTTTTAGAATTTCGACTCTAAACGAAGTGGCGATCGCGAAAATCTATAGTAAATACTGCTTCGTATTGTCCTGCTTCTTCCCAAGGTTGAAACATGGGCTTGTTGTCAAAAGGTGTTGGGCAAGAAGTGTTTGCCATCAAATAGCAAGGGTCATTTGGTTTGGCAGATTTTTCTTCAATAACTGTGCTGGGATTGTCTAGATCGAAAGCTAGCATTCGGATTGAAACTTCTCCCGAATTAAGAAACTTGCGGTACATCCTGCCGATGAGATATTCAGAGTTATCGATAATGGTTTTGCCCGTCTTCCACATACAGCGATCGATATCCGACCAAACTACTAATGTTCCACTGCGATCGTAGTTTTTGCCTACCTGCTGCCAAATACTGGGGATTGGTTTTGTCTGAGGTGCAGGAACTTCGTTAATGCGTTGAGTTTTGATTTCATTGAGGTCGAGATAGCTATAGAGAGCATTTTCTATTCCATCTTGCCAAGTCCAAACTTCAACTTTTTGACATTGAGAAACCGATGAAGAGGGTAATCCCATGCCAAAGCGTCCAATTCCCGTATGTTTTTCTTCTTCTAAATGCGTTCCATTACCAAACTGAAGTGCTAGACGAAGTACTTTGGCATCCATCCCACTACCGTTATCTAAAACTGCTACCTGATAGATACGCGATCGCACTCTTTGTCCTACCTGCTGCTTTTTCTCTCCACATAACAGTTCCACATGGGTAGCACCAGCTTGAATAGAATTATCCATTAATTCGGCGATCGCATAGGCTGCATTTTTGTAACCGTTGTCTCGCATCGCTTGGACTGCCAACTGATTCGCGATCGCATCCCTGAAATTAATGGAATTACAGTTGCGATGATGGAGCAATCATCTTTTTGTTTAAGATATACATCTGATCTTACAGTTTGATTCTGAGTTCCAAAATTACAACACAGTTTCATCTTTTCAAGATTGGCTTACTGATTTTTCCAGCCAATTCTAATCTAGCTTTTGCTCCTTGAGAAGTAAGCTGACGGCGATTAATTAGTTCGTTCCAAATTTTAAGACTCTTATGATAAATGCGATCGCATACTGCTGAAAGCTGGGAGTTAAATTCAGTAATATTTTTGATTTTTATCTGTTTCCCTTCAATCCAGCAATCATTTTTGTCATTTGCCAGTTCAAAGGAATCTTGAAGAGATTCATACAGTAATTGCTCTGCTTGTGTAATTCGATATCGAACTTCTCTTCTAGCAACACCATCAGTTTGAAGTTCAGAAGCGTTTTGCTGAATTTTTTTCAAGGCTGCATATTCTTTAGCCTGCATCCGCAAAGATTCTAGTTCAGCAGCACATAGGATTATTAAAGGCTTACTATCAGCAGTTAAATTGGGGACTGATTTGCGTTCGATAGCATAATCTTTTCGCGTGAACATATTTCTTGTCTCCGATTATTTTTTTTTCTTTCGGATTACAGAGACAAGATTGTTTAATGCGACGGTTAAACTTCTCTTCCAAAGCGCGATCGCTATCAAATTCTGCATTACAGTTTGAATCATTCTGTTTTATTGTTTTCTTTCTTTCACGCTCGCCAATGTACAAAATATCTTCGCTCGTCCTCTGTCCCCGCCGAATAGGACTGCGAAACCTAAGCGTGGCGTTTAAGGGCGCGTGGCTTGTATTTTTTCTTTTTTCTCTACATCCGCGAAAGAAAAAATAACGAGAAATTGATAATGACTAAGAACATACTCAAGCGCAAACCAACGATCAAACGGAAGTTTATGGATGGCAAAACCTTTATTCATCCTACATTGAGCTACAGGCTATCGGACAAGCGTAGAGAAATGATTGATTACGTGAATCACTGGGTTCGGTTAGGACTAAGATTTGAAGAGATTGCGCCCCTAATAAAGAAGTCACCAAGCACTGTAGGTAACTATTATTATGGATTCGCTAATCATTGTTTGTCTTCATCTCAGTTGGAAGAATTGAAATTAATTCCAGGTTCGACAGTTACATGGACTAAGGTTATTAGTCGCATTGCCGATGAGGGAGAAACACCCGATCGCACTAATGTATTGATGCCTGTCTATACAAATATAACGATTCGCGAGTTTGAAGAAAATGAATTGACTGA
>JBCCDL010000326.1:0-6837 GCA_039030815.1 Cyanobacteria bacterium P01_A01_bin.83
AAACACTGCTCTAAACCATAAGTATAGTTAAGCTGTACTGCCCCTAAATTAGCAAACAACATCGCATTGGGAGCGTGGGATCTTATGGCAAAAGTATGCGCCACATCAGGATTTTCTACGGCAATTCTTTGAGAACCTACACCCATAGCTAAACCATGTTTTTGAGCTGCCACAGCTAATCGACAGTTGATCAGTTTTGCTTGTTCGGTTCCGCCAGTCATCGAAGAGATCAATAAAGGAGCATTTAAGTTTTTACCTAAAAAGCGAGTCTGAATATCGATCTCGTCTAAGTCTAGCTCTGGCAAACAAGAGTGCTGGAAGCGGTAGCGATTAAATCCATTAGTCAAACTAGGAAACTGCACGTCGTCTTCGAGACAAATACGCAGGTGATCCGCTTTTCTAGTTTGCGTATTAACCATTGATTTTTTGCTCCTTAGTTGACAGTTTAGATTGTGCAAGCTTTATTTTACTGTGTTTGTCTAGTAAATTATCTATTACGAAATCATCTACAAATCCCCAAAAAAAGTCAACGCAGCATCTATGCTGCATTGACTTCGTAAACTGCCACAGTTCACCTGTGATTAATATTCTTTGATTTTATTGTTTGCCTAAGTATTAGATTCTATCTTCTACCACGCATGTTTTTAGCCATATTGCGGAACATGTCCATGCCATCGTCTCCTGAAGGTTGACGCTTTTCTGTTGAGGGCTTAGGTGCCTCAAAACTAGGTGCTGGTGCCGCAGGCTGGGCAGGAGCAGGCTGAGTAGTCTCTGTTTGAGTTACTGCCGAACCTCCTGTGATTCCTGGCTGTGCTTGAGTGCTAGGCGTAGGGTTAAATACGGTGTTTACGGTAGTGTTTTGGTTGGTATTGCTGTTTTGATAAACATTCGATCTATCTTCGATTGAAGAAACTTCGTTTTCAATCGCAAACCCATCTTTGTTTGCCAGAGTTTTTGGAAAAGTTCTTCTGGTTCTTTTGGTTTTTCTCATATAGTTGATGTCGCCCATAGTCATTGCGTCATCAGGACTCAAGAAAAAATCTTTATCTCCCACGGTAGTGCTGTCTCCTATTAATCAATAGTTATTTAATGATGTTAATAATTGCTTGAGGCTAGCTATCCTTGGCTGTTGGTTAAGGAAAGTTACCAAAAATTAATTATCTTTAAGTATTATTTTACACATAAGTAATGCTAATAGTCAATAAAAATGCGGATTATCGTCGGTAAAAATTCTCTATCCTAATTTAGTTATAAATACTGAGAAATGTAGCAACTCTTAAAAAATAGTCAAATCTAGCGATAAATGCCCAGAAATATTGTTTAACTGAGATAGTCCTTAATTTCGGAGTCAACAATGAGCAAACTACGTAATATTTTACTAGGAGCTGGGGTCGCTGCTGTCGGTGCGATCGGTACTAAAAAAGCAGTGGATTATCTACGTAACCGAGATAAAGAAGAAGTGGTAGCAGAAAATGAGGGTGATGCTGAGGTGGTCGCGGCTGACGAAGTTGCTTATGCTACTGTCGAACCAAGTTCAGTGCAGGATTTTTTAGATAAAAGCTTTGGTAATCCTGGACGCTATGTTCCTACTCGCGCCCCCAAGGTTTTTGAGTATCAGGATGATCAATATATGGTTATCTGGGCAAAGGATAATGAGAAAGACAAGAATCAGATGATGGCTTTTAAGTATACTGATGCGGGTCGTAAGATGGTAGCCAGCGTCGGTTATACAGGGGATGCCACTGACTACAATCTCAATTTAGATGATACTGACTTTGCGGTTGAAGTCAATGGCGAAAAGCTGGTGAGTGGACAAGGGGAGACTGACGGTGCTGATGAAGTAGATTTTGTCTTAGCATAGAGAACTTTGCTCTAGCTTTAGGGTGGGCAATGCCCACCTTACTTGACTTATGAACGAGATTTCGCAATCTGACAGAAAAAGTCTACATACTGTGAATGTCCTGCGGGAAACACAAAGTTGAGGGTCAGAGGATCTGTGGTATCTCTGGAGTCACCAGGTCCTGTGATCACCTTAATGTTTTGCGGGTCGCTTTGATCTAATTCTATTGCCTGACGGTTTTTGACTTCGCCCCCACTACTATCGACATAAACAACCACGTTATCGGTTGCAAACTCTTTGCCTAAAGCTTGAATTAGTTCTAAAAACCCGCGATCGCTTCCTCCGCGTTTAAACTCAATTTGACCATCTTGCTCAACTGCCTTGCTAGTGACCGTATCTCCCACGCCGACAATGGTAGGCATGATCTTAGGATCAAAGTTATCTTTGACAAGCTTAATTAAATCTTGCTGTTTGTGAGGGGCTTGTCTGGCGTTGAAGTCTGCCCCCAGAGGATAAGTTCCCGTCTTGAGATAGTAATAATGATTGAGGATAACTAATACTCCTACTTCTTTAATAGCACCACGCAACATAAACTGAAAATCTGTTGTTCCCGAATCTTGAGCTTGGGCTGGCTGCATAATTTCTAATCCCTGTTCATCCCTACCGAGATTAGGGGCATAGTGGATGAAAAAGGAATCTGATAAGCCTTGTTGTTGCGACTCTTCTAGTAAACCTTCGACAAACTCTTTGATTTCCTGTTGAAACTCGGCATATAATCCAGGCTGATCCCTCAACTTTTCGTGAAAGACATTCAGGTTTGCAGTAGGAGATACTTTATTATCCAATACTGTAGCTTGGATGTCTGCTGCTAATTGCTCGCGATCCAGGTTGTATTTTGGCTTTTGACCTAATTTTTGAAGAAAATCCGCTACCTTAACGGGTACTGCTTCAAGAAACTCCATCTCAGCCTGACTAACCCCAGGATGAGACACATTGCCATAACAATCTTGCCATTGTACTCCACCTCCTGCTAAACCAGGCAAATATAAACCTTGTTCTTGAACTAAATCTTTGCCACCTATAGTTCGTTCTACAATTCCGTTTACCCCACGTTGACCTATGTGTTCGCCGTTAGTCAACACAAAAAAGTGTTTGCCTAAAGTCTTTACTGCATGAATATATTTACTTTCCATGACTCGTGTCAGCGGATCTTTGACCAAACCCATGCACACTCCATCAAGATCTTGAATAATCAGAATGTTCTCAGTTTGAATCAACATTTGAGCCAGTCGCTGATGATCTAAAGAAAGAGAGAGATCTGACAGTTGAGTTTTGCTATCAACAGCGGAAGAAGTATCAGAAACAGACATAATATATAGTACTGACAAGAGTTTTATACAGACTTTTTGCGTCCATAAAACTAATACCATTTATTTGTCCTTAAAGAATGCATTTTAGATTTCCTCCGATAGTCTTGTTAAGTGGATTATTGTTAACGGCGTGGTTAATGATCCAGTCTCCTGTAGTTGCCGCAACAATTACTATCTCCCAAAACACCCCAGATATTAGTAATATCCAGCAAGACGATGTTATTTATCTTGGGGAAAATCATGATAGCGCTAGTATTCATCAACAACAGTTGGCAATCATTACTCAACTCCAGCATAACGATCGCACAGATTACCAACTAGCGATCGCTTTGGAGATGTTTCAGCGTCCTTTCCAAGGGTTTTTAGACCGCTATCTTGCAGGGGTAATTAGTGAACAGCAACTAAAAGAGCAATCTGAATACGAAACACGCTGGGGTTTTGACTGGGAATTTTATGCCCCCATCCTCCGTTTTGCCAAAGAGCAACACATACCCTTAATTGCTCTTAACACTCCCACAGAAATTACCCGTAAAGTAGCAGAATCTGGAATTGAAAGTCTTGCAGGGAGTGATTTCCGCTATATCCCACCTCTGGGGGAGATCAAGCTAGATAATGAATTATATCGACAACGTTTAAATGAAATCTATCAGCAACACGTTGGGGATCAAGCAGGAAATAGTACTGATGCCGATAATTTCTTTGCGGCACAGGTATTGTGGGACGAAACTATGGCAGAGGCGATCGCTTTTTATTGGCATAATCATCCCCAAAGTCAAATAGCAACTTTAGTGGGTCAAGCTCATGTCATGTATGACTATGCTATCCCTGAAAGGGTAGAAAGAAGAATTGATAGTCCTGATTTTACTCAGACTTCTTTATTGCTTCAAGATAACTAGAACGGTAATCATAAATAACGCTACTTTCGGGATCATAAAATTTATAGGTGGGGTTAGCTATTAGTTCCATGGTTCCATTAGCTTTTTGGCTATTTATTATTACTTGATAATTAATAACAATACGAAAACTAACTATGTTTTAAATTGCTTTCACGTAAGGGTTTGAGCTTAACCCGAACTAACGTTAATTAATCATAAAACTTTTCAGAAGATGCAGGGTGAGGCAGTAATAGATTTAATAACACGCCAATAATGCTAGATAGCCCAATACCTTCGAGGGCAAAGGCACCTGCTTTGAGACTCATTCCCCCTACTCCCAACATCAAGATGGCGCCGACAATGGCAATATTACGCGGTTGTAAGAGATCTTCCCCTGTTTGCAACATGCTGTTCATGCCGACAATAACCACAGTGCCAAACAGCACTATTAAAATTCCTCCCATTACAGGTACAGGAATAGTTTGTAAGATTGCCCCCACCTTGCCACAAAATGAAAGTAGAATAGCGGCGATCGCTGCCCAAGTCATAATTCCTGGATTAAAGGTTCTGGTAAGCGCTACGGCACCTGTAACTTCAGAGTAGGTTGTGTTAGGGGGACCACCCAGAAAAGCTGCTAAGGTAGTAGCAATACCGTCACCCAATAGAGTTCGATGTATTCCTGGATCTCGCAGATAGTCATTGCCCGTCACCGAACCGATAGCCAACACGTCACCTATATGTTCAATGGCAGGTGCGATCGCCACAGGTAAGATAAATAAAACCGCTGGTAGATGAAAACTGGGGGCGGTGAAGCTAGGAATTGCCAGCCAGGGTGCTTGAGTAACAGGGGTAAAATTAACTAAACCCAAGGGTAATGAGATCAAATAGCCCGCAGTAATACCTACTAAAATCGGAATTAAGCGCACAAATCCTCTAGCCACAATTGCCGTTAACATAGTTACCAGTAGAGCTACCGCCGCTACCCCAATCGCGGTCGCCTCCCGATATGTTGCTCCTGCTTCGGTTGCCATTTCCACTGCGGTAGGAGCTAAACCTAACCCGATTACCATAATCACTGGTCCTGTGACTATAGTAGGTAAGACTTTAGTAATAATAGCCGAACCACCCCAAAAGACAATTAAACTCAATAGCAAATATACGACTCCTGCTGCTGCTACTCCCGATAGCGTCTCTGCCAAACCATATTTTTCGATACCCAGGGTAATGGGTGCAATAAAAGCAAAAGAAGATGCCAGATATACAGGAACTTTGCCCCCTGTAACCCATTGAAAACATAAAGTACCCAATCCCGAAGTAAACAAAGCCACGTTAGGATTTAATCCCGCCAAAATAGGTACCAACACCAAAGCCCCAAAAGCCACAAACAGCATTTGGACTCCCAAAAGAAAATCTTGTAGCCTAAAGCGATAAACCGTGGAGGAAGCGATCGCATCTGGAGTAGTTTTGGTCATATGATTAGTTAATCCGCGACAATACTGCTAAATCTTCTTCATCCAGAGTTGCAGGTACTCCACTACGAATTAACTCTGAAAAATCCTCGTTCGGTACCATCATGCATAAAGCATATAAACGCTCTTTGCCTGTATTTTGCAGATAATGAGTTCCTTTCTTGGGCATTAAAACGCTATCCCCACTGTGGAGAGGAATTTCTTTACCATCGCAGACAGCTATTCCTTCTCCCTTGAGGATAAAAAACATCTCCACCGCAAAATTATGTCGGTGTGCTGGAGTAGCGCTACCCACTTCAAAAATTTCCACACAGACAGTTAAGGAATCATCGGCACTACTGGGATCGAAGATGATCGCCAGACGGTTGCGATCGCTTGGACTAATGCGATAAGCCTGATAGTCCTTGATAGTCTTAATCACAGGAATCATGCAATGTTCATTCATCTTGGCAGGGGCAGTATAGCTTAAAATCTGATATTACCTAGTATTGTATGGCTGCTTAGATAAGTGACGAAAAATTCGGGAATTTATTTATTTTTAATTGTAGGTTCAAGGTTTTGATAAAGTGTACTGAGTTACACCGAAGTAATCGCCTAATCAAATACAAACCCGTATTGCTGCTATATTATTAATCCCAAAGCCACCAACATCCAACATCTTCACAAGTTCCTCAAATTAGTTAATTACAACAGGACTATCGATATTAACCCCAATAATATTAATCCTAAAACATGACTAATTCTTAGTAGATGCCATGAGATAGAGGAATACAATGATTAATAAAATTTTAGTAGCAGTAGATCGCTCACAACGTTCTCAGTCAGTTTTTGAACACGCACTGTCTTTAGCTCAAGCTACTGATGCCAAATTAATGCTACTGCACATTCTCTCGCTTACCGAACCAGAGCATCCCATTACCCCTAATTTTACTTATTATCCTCTGGTACAACTCCGAGATTATGGATTATATCAAAGAGAATTTACTAGATATGAACGGCATGGGCTTGAGTTTCTCAGACATATAGCCAGAGAAGCAGAAAAAAACGGAATTAAGCCTGAATTCACTCAGTTGACAGGTAATCCTGGACAAATAATTTGTGAGCTGGCACATAACTGGTCAGCAGATTTAATTGTCGTCGGTAGTAGAGGATTAAAGGGTCTTAAGGAAATGTTTCTTGGTAGCGTTAGTAATTACGTAACCCATCATGCAAACTGTTCTGTTTTTATCGTCCGTCAGCTTCTTGATTCTGCATCAGAAACAGCATCTGCTCAAGCAGAACTA
>JBCCDL010000327.1:0-6826 GCA_039030815.1 Cyanobacteria bacterium P01_A01_bin.83
CTGCCAGTCTTCCTGGTGCTATTAGCGCAGTAGACCCACTTCGACTCCATCCCGAACTCGATTGTGAAATGCTGTTGCGGCGAAGATACTTGGGGGGTTGCCCCCTGGGAAAATAGCTCAGTGCCAGGTTCTTTTTTCTTCACTATAGATATGAGAGTATGACTCTATTGCACAAACATAAAATTGATATGTTGGCAGTAGAGTTTTTGCATATTTCATTAATTAATAAGCTCTAATACTGCTTTTGAATTTAGTTTATTTTTAAACCAGATTAATTTGTTAGGAAGGTCATTAAATTTAACTCCAGCTTTATCTAAATTTAGTCTTTGTGAAACAGCCAGAATTAAATTATCAACATCACTATTGCGAACTTGATAAAATTTCTTTTGTAAATATTCGGGTCGCCAATAGCCGACAATTTCTAATAAATATTCTCGCCCATCAGGATGCACCAAACGAAAATCAGGAATCATAACGCTTCCAGGAAGAGGAATTAGATCTACTTCTCTTTCTAATTTCCATTCTGTTTTTGCCTTTTTCCAGCTTTTTGCAAAAGACGCTTCTAACATGCTGTCGTAAGGTTTACCTGGAGGATAATGAGACACTAGTCCACAACTATCGCTAGTCAAGATAAACTTGCCCACATTGTTATTTCCTGAATAAGAATCTTTATGGTTTAGTTTTGCCTGAAGATTCCACCTTGTGACGTGAAGTAGAGCAGGAATCATTTTTGCCAGAGCTAAACCATAGCGAGTGCTTGCTTTGAATAAGCTTGCTGGACCATCTAGCGTTAAGGTGAAACCTGTATCAGCATCTCCTTCAATGTATGCCATAAGTTGAAATAATTTGATATAACGAAATAGCAGCTTATATTCTCCAGGATCGTTACGATGAGCATTGATGACAACACTGCTGGCACGGTAAAAAATTCCCTGTACTTGTGATAGGTTATAGCGATGAAGCAGAGACTCAGCTACAGGAGCCTCAAATTGAGTAAGAATACGATTTTCTTGCAAATCAGCGTAAAGTCCCAATTCAATCTCTTTGCGGGATACAGAACGTTTTAATTCACTACCTAATGACTTGGATATAAGGTTTAAAATATAGCTGCGGTGCTGAGGTAATGCGACCGTTTTGGCAGCTTCAGAAAAAACTTTTTGTCTCAGTTCAGTAGGTTCAAGAGGACTAATAATTTCAAAGGTAGAGAATGTGTTGCGTAAGATATGTGCCAAACCCCTTTTTACACGGTAATTTGGATTATCCCCTTCCAATTTCAGCAATTGTTTGTCTAATTCTGCTTGAGTTCTGCCAATACAGCTTTGAAAGCAGTTAATGGTGTCTGTGGCGATCGCTAAATTTAGGTTATCGATTCCTAACTTTTTAGGTACAATAGTTTCCCCATTACGCTTATATATAAGTAGGTCGCTTTTAAGCATTAGTTTTTAGCATTAGAATTAATTCAACATTAGCAAAATGTATCAGTCTTTAGAATGTCGCCCAGATAGCTATCGTGAATGGTACCAAAGAGGAAATAAACTACGATCTCAAGGGGATTATTACGAAGCATTAATTAGCTACGAACAAGCTTTGAGTTATCAACCATTCGATTACTGGACGTGGTATCGTAAAGGATTGGTATTAGAAGCTTTAGGCGAACATTTGCAAGCTATAGGAAGTTTTAACCAAGCTTCGGAAATTGAGCCTGATAACTATTGGTCTTGGTATGAGCTAGGCTGTATTTATTTTACTGAGTTACAGCAATATGAGCAGGCGATAACCTGTTTTGATCATGCTTTAGCGGCTAAATCCCAAGATTATTGGGCAACTTATCGCCTTGGAGAATCGTATCGTAAGCTAGGAAAATATGAACAGGCAATATCTTGTTATAATCTAGCTCTAGAATTGCGTTCAGATGATTTTTGGTCTTACTATCGGCGAGGCGAAGCAGAACAACATTGTGGGAAGTTAAATTTAGCATTACAAAGTTATGAACGCGCACTTGATATTGAGCCTTATGATTATTGGGCATGGTATCAACAAGGAATGATTTGGCAGCAGCAGCAGCAGTTTTTGAAGGCTATTAACTGTTTTGAGCAAGTATTAGCATTGGAAAACAAATTCGCTACTGCTTGGTATCGAAAAGCTTGTTGTCATGCTCTGTTAGGTGATATCAATTGGGCAATTATTTGTTTAGAAAAATCTATTGACTTGGAGCCACAAAAATATTTAAATGCAGCAGAAACTGAATCTGTTTGGGATCAATTTCGTCAGCAAACTGGGTTTCAATTATTAGTTACTAATAAAGGTAATAAATATTTTTGAATTTATTTCAAGGATGCATAACCAAATCTATGCTTTACCCATAAGTACTGAAAGTTGAGCAAAAACAAGTAATGTAGCGAAAAGAGTACTAGGGGAAATTAGCCAATGCACTCACGACTGTAGTAACAGTTACTGATAGAGAGGGAGATATCTACGATCTATTTGCTCTCGATCGCGAAGCGAATTCCGAGTTATTGATTAGAGCTAAACACAATCGGCGAGTCAATCACGAACTGAAATTTGTCCAAGAGGCAATGAAACAAGTCCCTGATGCTGCTGATCAATTGGACATTTCAGTTCCGCGCCACAATGAAAAAAAGTCTCGAATCGCTACTATGACAATTCGTCATGCTAGCTTTGACTTTCCAGCCCCAATTAATCGTGCTAAAAGTTTTCAAGATAAATCGGTGAGTTTGAATGTGATTTCTGCTAATGAGGACAATCCCAACTTAGATTTGACCAAGCTGTCTGTTATCTCCGTTGATATACTTACCGTTGGTTGATTGAACGTTATCATTACGTTCTTAAGAGCGGTTATCGCATCGAGCAACGCGAAGGCAAAGCCTTCTAGTCGTGCGCTAGCGCGACGACTGGCGCGAATGCGCCTGCGCTAAAAACTGCTGAAGGAATTAAAAAAGCTCTAGCTACTTACACCATTGTTGCTTGGCGCTTACTTTGGCTAACTTATGAGGCTAGAACCAATCCTGACCTTCCTTGCGATACAATTCTAGAAATTCCACGAATGGCAATCTCTTTATTGTCATTTTCATGGTTTTCCTTTGCTCAAAGAACCTCCTTCAATAGAACAAGTTGTGATTTGGATTGCTCGACTTGATGGATTTTTAGCTCGCCGACATGATGGTTTTCCTGGAGTTAAAACCCTTTGGAGAGGACTACAACGATTACATGATATTGCTTCTAGTTGGAAGTTGCTGCATTCATCTAAGAATCGGAGTTTGTAGACTTATGAGTAAGCCATAGGCGTTAAGATAGCGTACTAGCAAAATCCAATTTCCCCGAAAAATATAAGATTGACATAGATGTGTCGGGCAGCCAGCCTTTAACCTCTTACCTTAGTAGTCAATTATGATTCGTGCAAGAAGCATATTAGAGTCAGTCTAGTTTATTGCCTAAAAATATCTATTAATGTTTGTATAAACTACAAGGGTATTGCCTTTTCATTGATCAAGTATTAATAATTAATTTGTATATCTAAATTAAATTGTTATTTATTGTTGATCATTAGCAAAGACCAACAAATTTTCGACTCGACATATATTGTAAAGTATGAATCGATTTTTTATTTACCGAATCTTAGGGACAATACCAACTTTAATTTCCATCAGTATCATTATTTTCCTAGTATTGGCTTTAGCTCCAGGAGACCCATTAGGAGAATTTGCATCTAATCCAGCTATTACGGCAGAAGTAAGGGAGAATATTCGCCAATCTATGGGTTTAGATCAGCCAATTTATGTTCGCTATTTGAAGTGGTTTAGCTCATTTGTGCAGGGAGATATGGGCTATTCATTCAATAGTAGAAGTCCCGTGGCAGCTTTATTGTGGCAGAGATTGTCTACTACTTTTTTGATTGTTGGCACTGCTTACATATTAAGTTTAATAATTGCCTTGCCTTTAGGTATAGTATCTGCCATCAAACGTTATTCAATAACAGATCAGTTGATTACGACGATCGCTTTTTTGGGATTTTCGATTCCGCCGTTTTTTACGGGTTTGTTATTCATTATTGTTTTTAGTGTTCAACTAGGTTGGTTTCCTTTTATTTTTAATAGCACTTTGCAAGTAACTGATTGGCAAAGTTTTGTGGCGCAAGTTCAGCAATCAATTATGCCAATATCAGTCTTAGCTCTCTATCAAGCAGCAATCCTGATGCGCTTCATTCGTTCGGCAATTTTGGATGAACTGCCCCAAGAATATGTCCGAACAGCTATGGCAAAAGGACTTAGCAAATTTACAGTTATCAAAAACCATGTACTGCGCAATGCTTTAATTCCTGTGATAACTTTGATTGCTCTGGATATACCTGCTATTTTTACAGGAGCGCTGGTAACTGAACAGGTATTTCGGGTACCTGGTATTGGCGCACTATTAATTGAATCAATATATCGTAGTGATACCCCAGTGGTAATGGCAATAACCTTTATCTACGCTATCTTAATTGTAATTTTTAATTTAATTGCTGATTTAGTCTATGCTGCTCTCGATCCACGTATTAACTATTAATTACTCAGCAGTTAATAATAATCAAGAAAATTAAAGCAATTAAAGCAATTAAAAGAGTGAGCATGGATGATGGCAAAGTTAGAAATAAAACAAGACCACAAATGTCGAGCAATTTTTGGCTAGATAGCTGGCAAAGATTAAAGCGCGATCGCCCTGCAATTATAGGCTTGGTGATCTTAAGCATGATTGCCTTAGCAGTTGTAGCTGCACCTTGGTTTTATCAAACTCCTATTGACAAAATTGACTTTTTAGCTGCTTCCTCTCCCCCTAGCTGGCAACATCCTTTGGGTACTGATTCTATAGGGCAAGACCAACTAGCCCGAATCCTACAGGGAGGCAGAGTGTCTCTTACTGTAGGTATTGCTTCGATGTTGGTGGCGATTTTTCTCGGTACGATTATAGGAGCGATCGCTGGTTTTTATGGTGGTATTATTGATGGCATCTTGATGAGAATTACTGATTTATTTCTCGCTCTACCCCAGTTACCCCTACTGTTGTTAATTGTCTATTTATTTCGTGAATCAATGAAAAAGCTGGCAGGTGCCGAATTAGGAGTATTTATCTTGATTGTGCTACTAATCGGCGGTTTAAATTGGATGTCAGTTGCTAGATTGGTGCGAGCTAATTTTTTAAAACTAAAAGAAATGGAGTTTATTAGTGCGGTGGAGGCAATTGGCGCTAAACCTGCTAGATTGATTTGGATTCATTTATTTCCCAATGTCATAAGTGTAATTATTGTTGCTGCTACTTTGGCAGTAGGTAACGCTATTATTACCGAATCTACCTTAAGTTTTTTGGGCTTAGGTTTTCCTCCCGATGTCCCTACTTGGGGCAGAATGTTATTTGATGCCAAAGATTATTTAGAATCGGCTCCCCACATGGCAATCTTTCCTGGCTTAGCAATATTTTTAACGGTACTGAGTATTAACTATGTTGGTGATGGACTCAGGGATGCTTTTGATCCTAAAAGCTAGAAACTTTATTGCTTTTGGATATTTATTAGGCATTATTTATTCCGAAAATTATTAATAAAATTGCAGCCAGCAAACAATAATCAAAATTACTGATTAAAGATGCGGCTGCTCAAACTTTATATAATTCTATTTTTAGAAAATATTGGCTTGATTTAAAATTAGTGCCGATGTTACTAGGGGAGCTTAATTTAGTATTTATTAAGATTGATACCTGCTTCTTTAGCCATGGCACCAATGCCTCGTTTTTCTAAAGTTTTAATTGCTTTAGTAGATAGACGTAATCTCACCCAGCGATTGCCTTCTGCCCACCAAACTCTTTTCCACTGCAAATTAACGCCCTGTAACTTTTTAGTACGACGGTGAGAGTGCGATACCGCCATAGCATTGTTGGCTTTCTTGCCCGTTATTTCGCATTTACGACCCATAATTAAACTCCGATTGTATTTCACGATCTCTTATTATAGCCAACGATAGACCTGAGAGATAATATTTATCCTTACAGAGCAAGCAAGCTTGATTTAGTCAAAAATTAGCTAATTTTCCAGCAATCTAAACAGCAGTAATTGACTAACTTGCTCCTCATTAAAATTGTCATCGCTGATCAATAATAAGCTGCGACTACCATCTGGTAAACGAGGTCCAATGGTCATACCCTCAAGATTATCGAGATAGATTCCCAAATTTGCCAAATCCAACAACAGTTTTTTTCTTAAAGGCTGTACTTGAGCTATATTCCCTTGCAAACTGGTAATATTCGTGGTGTCGGTAGCGTTGCCAATAACTACTTGAAATATTTTTGCTCCTGCACCTGCAAAGCCAAATGTTCTTTCCAGGCTCAAAAAATAGCCTTCAGTGGGTAATGCTAATAGTTCAGTTAATCCATTGGCAATAACCTCTGGTAAAGCAGGTTCCAGCAAGTATAAATGTTCTGCCAGCAAAACTGGTTTGCCCACAGGATTAACAACATAATGTAGCAGTCTAACTCTCGCCTGTTCTTCTCCTGCATAAGACTCATCTTGGATGAGTGCCGATTCTACAGCAGTAAAAACCCGAAACGGATCTTCTGGTAAGCCAGTACGGTTAATAGTCAAAGATTCAAACGCCAAGTTTTCTTGTATTCCTTGATCTGGGGCTTGCTCTGAAGCTAAATATCGTTCAGGAATACGGAGAGCGGCTAATTTGTTTCCCGTTTTTGGGTCAAATTCAGCGATAAAAGGTTCAACATCTTGAGTGGGATTACCTTCGCTGGAAATAAAAAGAGTGTTTCTGGGAGAGATAGCTAAACC
>JBCCDL010000328.1:0-6804 GCA_039030815.1 Cyanobacteria bacterium P01_A01_bin.83
AAAACTTAATGGTTACGAAGAGATTACTCAATATCCTGAACTAATAGCGATCGCACAAGGCAGTCCAGGAAAAGCGATCGCCGCCTGGCAACAACTACAGTTAATACCTCCTGAACTGTTACAACGTTTAAAGCGATCGCCCGCCACGGCTTTGGAAGCTTTGAATTTGGCTCAAATCATTACCAATCAATTGGATGGAGCAACTCAACTATGGCTCATTGATTATTTGCAGCACCATTATTGGCTAGAAAATCAACAGGTGCAGTTAATGAAAACCTGGGAACATACTCGCTCCTGTTTATTGCGCTATGTCCAGCCTCGTTTGGCTTGGGAATGCGCCCTGCTTGAGCTTTTATCAGTAACAAGTTAGTCAGAGCAAAGTTCAGGTTACGTTAAAATTTTTGTGATCAGTTACAGAAAAATGCTGAGTTGATTAGAACACGAGAAGGATAATGCTTCGCAGTAACATATAAGTTACTATGTAAGTATGGAAGTCAGAGAATACATTAGAGAAGACGGCTCTAATCCTTATCAAAAATGGTTTAATAGCCTTGATGCTCAAGCTGCTGCCAAAGTTACAGTTGCAATAACGCGCTTAAAATTGGGCAATACCTCAAATGTAAAATGGTTTGATGGCATTGGCGAGTACAAAGTCAATTGGGGAGCAGGTTATAGAATATATTTAGTTCAAGAAGGAAAAGAATTAATTATCTTGTTTGGTGGTGGGACAAAGAAAAAACAACCAGCCGATATCAAAAAAGCCAAAAATCTCTATCAGGAATATAAAGAGCGCAAAAAAAAGTCGAATCAGAAAAAATGACTATAACTAAAGACGTTACAGAAACAATTAACGAAAGACTCAAAAAAGATCCCGAATTTGCCCAACTACTTTTAGATGAAGCTGCTTCTTTATTACTGAATGGCGAACCAGAAACAGCCAGATTGATACTGAGAGATTTAGTCAATGCTACTATCGGCTTTGAAAAATTAGCTCAACAGACATCTTTGCCAAGTAAAAGCTTGCATCGAATGTTATCAGCAAAAGGCAATCCCACAATGAACAATCTAACTATGATCTTTGATATGTTGCGTCGAGAATTACAAGTACGTTTGGAAGTTACCGCAATTAGGGTTGAATAGATTGGCGACCGCCAGTAATAATCTTCTCGTAAATGCTGATATTTTGATTAGCGATCACCTAAGAGCAAATCATAGCAAAACGATACTCATTGAGACGAAGACATTTATTACTCATCTAATCGCCTTCTCCAATGCTGAGGCGATCTTTTGACATGAAAACAAGCAATGACATAGATTGTTTCTGATTCAATTAAATAAAATATCCCATAAGGAAATCTACGAATTAGTTTGCGCCTTAATTCTCTGTAAACTACTTGGTATGCGAAGGGATTACGTTGAATTTGCGACAGACTAGCATCAATAGCACGGATAAATTCTGAACCTAATCCACGACTATTTGATTCATACCAGTTGAAAGCGTCCTGAAGGTCAAGTTCAGCTTCTTGTTGAATTAAAATCTTGTAAGTCATTCATTATTTTGTAATCTCTGTTTAACCTGATCCCAAGTCGCCCCCGATTGAGGATTTTCTTGAAATGTTTCTAAGCGTCTGTCTAATTCAGTTTTTTGCGCTTTGGTTAAATCTATTTCTTGTGCAGTATCGCTAATACTGTCCCAAATATCTTCTACTAATTGAATTCTTTCGGCAATATTTAATTTAAGAATTTCAGGCAGCAGTGGATTATTCATTTTATAAATATTTTGTACTAATTTGAATTAACAATATAACAATAATTGTAATTAAAAAGACAATATTATAATTATCGCCTTTTAGGGAATTTAATTGAACATCCAAGACTATCGCAACGGAGGCTAATAACTGAAAGAAAAAATTATATTCTAAAAATTCCACGTATTTATGCGAGAGAAGAGAAACGCCAAAATTAAGATCAAAGAAAGATTTTAATGATTCTGATGCCCGTCATAGCTAATCTATTTTGCCTGATAGCTTTGCCTTTGCTTTGTGAACAATTATCCTCTGTCTAAAAGATACTTCCTTTGTAAAACCCAGATATTTTAACATTTCCCTATAGGAAATTAGCGATCGCTAATCTATAACAAAGACGAAGTTTGTTTGATGTACTCTACTCTGGCTTCATTGCTCTGACTATACTTCAACTGTTTTATCTCTGAACTTGCTGTAAGTATAAACGTTTGATTATGATTATTGATAAAAACATTGATTTTTGTATATGATGGTAGCAGCATGATAAATCAATATATCGAGGAGCATTGAATTTTGATTCCAGCAACTCTACATCAACTTAAGGTATTTGAAACAGTAGCCCGCAACGGCAGCTTTACTCGGGCAGCGGAAGAATTGCTGATTACCCAACCAACCGTTTCCAGTCAAGTCAAACAGTTGACTAAAGCAGTAGGACTCCCGTTATTTGAACAAATTGGCAAAAGTTTATATCTGACGGATGCTGGACAAGCCTTATTAACCACTTGTCAAGATATTTTCGAGAATCTAGACAATTTTGAAATCAAAGTAGCTGATCTCAAAGGAACTAAGCAGGGGCGATTGAATTTAGCTGTAATTACTACCGCCAAATATTTTGTACCAAGATTGCTAGGTTCTTTTTGCCAAAACTATCCTGGAATTGATGTTGCTCTCAAGGTTACCAACCATCAAGAAATTCAGCAGCGGATGTTATCGAATATGGATGATTTATATATAGTAAGTAATCCCGATCAAGGGGTGGACTTAACTAGTCAACCATTTTTAAATAATCCTTTGGTGGTGGTCGCGAAAAAAGATCATCCTCTTGCTGGGAAAAGGAACCTTGAACTCGAAGAATTAAACAATCAGCCTTTTATAATGCGAGAACAGGGATCTGGTACTAGAGATTCTATTATCGAATTATTTGCTCAGAATAATATTGAGGTCAAAGTCAAATTAGAGTTAGGTAGCAATGAGGCGATCAAGCAGGCTATTTCGGGGGGATTGGGGATCTCAATTTTATCAGAACATTGTCTGATTTCTGAGGGTATACCAGGAGAATTAACAGTGCTTAATTTTAAGCACTTTCCTATCAAACGCCGTTGGTATGTCTCTCATCTTAGTGGTAAAAAGCTCTCGGTAATTGCCGAAACATTTCTGGATTATTTGTTGGAAGAAAGTCCCAAAATGTCTTTTCCTAAATCTAGTATTTTGACTCAACTTGCTGTGCAGACCTGATCAAAAGCTGTAAACTTTAAGCCTTAGGCTCTAAGCTCAAAACTCAAGGCTAGAGGGGTTCAATACACTATTTTTTGATCGAAGCTACATGATGTCTTCGCAGTCGAGGGCTTGTAAGCATAGTACCTTCGGCTCGATTCTGCTGAGTGGCTCCACCTAAATAAACGCATAATAAAAATTGCCACAATAGCGAATATAGTCATTCTAATTAATTCCCGTAGGTTAATCTGTACTAGAAGTAATGAGTAACGAACAAAGGCGCTTAGTTCGCCGCATGTACGAGTAACGATTAGTAAGATTAGACATTCCTCTGTTTTTTATTTAGAACGACTATATCTATTCCCAATTCCCAATCTCCACCCTAGCTATGTAATGTTTAATTAGCGCGGAACTAAACCGCATCCAGTTTGAAACCTAGAGTTTTTAAGTTAACTGTTCGTAAGTAGCGTAGAGCGCAAGTAAAAATCAGATCCTGCTGTTTGACGAAGTGAACGCAGGCTCTGCCTTAAAAAGGCGGAGTACCGTTTACTGGCTCGATCTACGATTCATAAACTACTGTTTTCTAAGTAGACGGGGTTTACTTATATATTAGGAGGAATTTACTCACAGTTTATTGAGAATATATAGCAAAAACTGTATGATAGACATTCTTAAATATTTTAATTGATAAGCATTTGTCTTAACATAGTATGAGTAATCACATCATTCAAATTTCAAGGCGCTTTTTTCTTGCTCTTGCTACTACAGCTTTAGTTGCAGCCTGTAATCAAACTCCATCAGAACAGTCCTCTGGTGAATCGCAACCAGCGCCCGCAAATACGGAAAAAGTCAATATCTATTCTTCCCGTCACTACAATACCGACGATCAGCTTTATGACAATTTCACTGAGCAAACAGGGATCGAGGTAAATTTGATTGAAGGTAAAGATGATGAATTAATTGAAAGAATTAAAAGTGAGGGAGCTAACAGCCCCGCCGATATTTTAATTACAGTCGATGCTGGTCGTTTATGGCGAGCTGCACAGGCGGGAATTTTTGCTCCTGTAGAGTCAGAAATCTTAGAGTCAAAAATACCCGAGAACTTACAAGATCCCGATAATCTTTGGTTTGGCTTTAGTAAACGAGCGCGGGTGATTATTTACAATAAAGAGCGAGTCGACCCCAGTCAACTATCCACATATGAAGCATTAGCCGATCCTCAGTGGCAAGGAAAATTTATCGTTCGTTCCTCCAGCAATATCTATAATCAGTCACTGGTGGCGGGGATGATTGAAGAGCAAGGGGAAGCAGCAACAGCACAATGGATTGAGGGGCTAGTCGCCAACTTTGCGAGATCGCCTCAAGGTAATGATACTTCTCAAATAGAAGATGTGGCAGCGGGTGTAGCGGATCTGACTCTAGCTAATACTTACTATGTGGCTCGATATCAAGACAATCCTGAAGTGTTTGACAACGTTGGTATCTTCTTTCCTAATCAAGAAGGTAGAGGAACCCACGTTAATATCAGCGGCGCTGGGTTGCTAAAAAATGCTCCCAATCAAGATAGTGCGATCGCTTTTTTGGAATACCTTGCTAGTCCAGAGGCGCAGGAGTTTTTTGCCTTGGGAAATAATGAATATCCAGTGGTAGAAGGAACTCCTGTAAACCCTGTAGTAGCTGGGTTTGGGGAATTCAAGGACGATGCAACTAATGTTGCAGCATACGGGAAAAATAATGCAGATGCGGTTAAGATTATGGATCTCTCAGGATGGAAATAATCTTAAACTCAAGTAGAAAGTAAATAAATGAAACGATTTCTCGGTTTAGCAGCTTTAACTGATATTCTGCTACTAGGTAGTATGATGGGGTATGGCTTATCTGTAAGAGCAGAGGCACCCTTGACCGTTGTTTATCCCCCTCCAGAACACGAAACTGTTGCCGAGAAAATCTTTTTTATTGGTACTGCTGCACCCCAAGAGCCAGTATTTATTAACGGCAAAAAAATTGAAAATCGTAGTATTTCAGGGCATTTTGCCCCTAGTCTCCCCTTAAAAGTGGGAGAAAATACCTTTGTGATTCGCCAAGAATCACAAGAACTAGAGCTAAAAATCACTCGGGTGAGCGATCGCCCTGAAATTCCCCCCAAACTTACTTTTGCCACCGATTCCTTAACTCCAGCAGTTAACATTGCTCGTTTACCCAACGAACCAATTTGTCTCAGTGCCGTAGCGCCTTTGGATGCCAAGGTGTCGGCACAGATTGGCAGGAGCAAAATTCTGCTGATGCCTCAGATTGACTTGGTAGAATTACCTTCTAATTTAGCAGTCTTAACCTCTGAAGCAATACCTAAGACCACCCCCAATGCAGGTTATTACCAAGGCTGTACATTATTAGAAACCCCTGGCAACTATGGTCAACCCACCTTTACTCTAGAACAAGACCAGCAAACAGTTACCAAACAGGGTCAAGGGAATATTCAAATTCTCTCACCTCAAGATATTAAAGTGGTGGAAGTAACTGCGGATGCAGGAGTAGCCAGAACAGGAGCTAGTACTAACTATTCTCGTTTAACTCCCTTACCTCAAGGAACTAAAGCTAGAGTCACAGGAATCGAAGGAGAATGGCTGCGGCTTGATTATGGTGCCTGGATCAAGTCGGAATCAACCAAGTCTGTACTGGGCAATATTCCGCCGCAATCTTTGATCAGAGGCATTGTTTCTCGGCAGGTAGAAGCAGCAACGGAGATTATTTTTCCCCTGCAAATACCTGTCCCTGTCGCCATCAAGCAAGAAGAAGACAGCATTACCCTGACTTTACATAACACCACTGCTCAAACTGATACGATTCGACTCGACCCAGATCCAGTAATTAAACGCCTCGATTGGCAGCAAGTATCCCCAACCCAGATTGACTATACCTTTAAACTCCATAACCAACAGCAATGGGGTTACGATTTACGCTATCAAGGTTCCAATTTAATCTTGTCCCTGCATCATCCTCCTGAAACTTTGCCCCTATCGGTAATTCCCCAGACTAGGTCTGGAGATGACTTACTTGAAAATAAGACAATCAATCGCCAAAAGCCTTTAGAAAATATCGAAATACTCTTAGATCCTGGACATGGAGGTGAAGAATTAGGTGCCAAGGGTCCAACAGGATATCCCGAAAAAGAAATCAACCTAACCCTCTCAAAACTTGTTGAAGCTGAACTAACTCGATTAGGAGCAACAGTTTATCTAACTAGAGAAGATGACCGCGATGTCTCTTTAAAAGAGAGAATGAAAATAATTGATCGTCTCAACCCCGATCTAGCAATTTCGATTCACTACAATGCTTTACCCGATAGCGGTGACGCCGAGAATACTCAGGGCATAAGTACCTTTTGGTATCATACTCAAGCTCATGACCCAGCGATGTTCTTACACAACTATTTAGTAGAAAATTTAGAACGTCCCGATGCTGGTACTTTCTGGAATAACCTAGCTTTAACTCGCCCCCATACCGCACCTACCATATTGCTGGAGTTAGGCTTTATGATTAATCCTCAAGAATTTGAATGGATTAC
>JBCCDL010000329.1:0-6800 GCA_039030815.1 Cyanobacteria bacterium P01_A01_bin.83
GGTAGCCGAGTAAAATGTTTGCCGTAAAAAGGATACATTTTGAAAACTGTACCCAGGGACGCTGGGGAATGGAAACTGCCTGCTGAGAGCGTACTGTCGGGGTTGAATAGTTTTGTACTGTTTATCTAGACAAGTGCTACGCAGGAACACCTGGTCGCGAGTCCAGGGAAGCCCGCGCTATACTGCTTGCAGTTAGCGTCGGGAGAACGTCACTGCTTCAAGGTGTCCTGTACCCAGGATTGACCAGGATCGATCAAAAACTTATTACCTGCCTTGACTGAGATACAGTTACCGCGCCCTTCTGTCTAAGTAGTAAATAGTGAGTAAGTGAGTAACAAAACCTACTGGTGAACAGTACCCCGCCCTAAACGGACGACAAAGGCGCTTAGTGAGTACATGCGGGACAGCGCGTACGCGCAGATCGTCGTCTGGCGACGACTGGCAAAGCAGAGCTTTGCGTCCCTTTGTTCGGACTTGCTTAGTCTACGACTTGCTCCGCAACCGCAACCGCCGTATGTGTTGCGTTCACTTCGTCAACCCCCAAAAATTATTGAGAAAATGTAAGCCAAATTACTGAATTTTTTTCAGTTAAACGACTGAGGTTATTAATAGTTATTTTTTTTTATTATAATTAGGCTGAATAAAGCTTTTTTTGTACATCGTCTCTACTGTATACAATTCCTAAAATAAGAAAAAGGCACCAGTAAACACTGATACCTTTGGAGTCCCACGAACTGTAATGTACCAAAATTTGGTACTCATACAGGATAGTCCGAATTTTTTCCTGTAATGTATAAAATCATACCATTTTATTAATCGAGCAGCATTAATTATGCTGTGTGAATTGTTAAGCAATTATTTATATTTGAAGCGTCAAAACTCAAAGCTTATTTGGGCTATTTGAATTGATCTTGTTCAAAGCTTGTTCGGCAGCTCTTTTTTCTGCTTCCTGTTTACGGTGTGCTGTTCCGACACCATAAATTTCATTTTTAACCGATACCTGAGCAGTGAACTGTTTAGCGTGGTCTGGTCCTGACTCGGCAACAATTTGGTATTGAGGTTTTGTTTTATAGTTAGCTAATGCCCACTGCTGGAAACGATTTTTACTGTCGATCCAGGTTTCTAAGGGTTGCTTAGAAGAATTGTGAGCCTGATTGACTAATTGTTTGGCTAGGGGTTCAAAAATACTCAGAATATATGTACGTACCGATTCTATTCCCGTATCTAAAAAGTATGCTCCTACGATAGCTTCAAAGGTATCGTTTAGTAGAGAGTAGTTGCTTCTGCCACCGTTTTGAGCAGTTCCTTTTCCCAAGCGCATTAGTTTTCCTAAACCCAACTCTAAGCCCAACTTGCCTAACTGGTTCTCATCAACTAATCGAGAACGCAGATGAGTTAACTGTGCCTCGTTAATTGTCGGATACATTTGATAAAGCATCTGGGCGACGACAAATCCCAGAATTGCATCCCCCAAAAATTCTAGTCGTTCATTATCCTCGACAATTTCAGCATGTTCATTGACATAAGATTTATGGGTCAACGCTAAATTCAAAAGACTGGAATTGCTAAATTCTGGTAGTTCTAGCTTCATTAGTTGACTTTGAAAACGAAAAATTACTGTGTTTTTTTGTATTAAGTTTTATAACAAAACTCATAAATTAACTAGTGCTAATAGAAGTAACTATATACCAAAGACTAATTGGTTTTGAGCAAGCCCTTGTTAATGAATAGTGTAAATCAATATGAACAGGAAAGACATCAGCTAATAAATCAGCTATTAAGTGAGTTTCCAATTGACAAAAGTGAGCAGCAAAAACAGCACGCAGTTAATGAAATTGCCATAACTATTTTGCGATCGCGCCCTTTATGTCGACGCTTTAATGGGATGAATTTAACTGGAGTCTATCAGGAAATATATCTTCAGGCAAAAGAAAAGCTAATAGAGCATTTGTCAAAATATTTATTTTCATTTGACTCCAGCCAATCCACCAGAGAAATACTCAAAATCAAAGAGTTAGCTCCCGATCATTTATATAAATTACAAACAAATATTTTTAAAGAAATTTTGCTTGATTCGTGTTTAAAGAAGATGGGACTAGCAGCTCAGAAGTATTTAATCAATAGTGAATTAAGAACTTATGCTTTAACTGAATTAATTAGGGCAATCAAACTTTCAGGCAGATTATGTAGACCTCATATTCATAAGTTCTCGACCAAATACTATGAAACACTATATGAAGAAGCTGTTAACGAAATATTAGGTTATGTCTGTCTCAATATTGACTTATATGATCCTCATCGTGGTCAGGGAAAGTTTATGAATTGGGTTAATTTTAGATTAGATAAAACAATATTGAAGTTGCATCAAAAATACTACAAATATTCAAGCTGGGAAGTTTCTGCATCGCAGATCTTTGAACAAATGAAACAACCAGTAAATGAACCAGATTTGTTTACAATACTGCAAGAATATTTGATTCAAGATCCAGAGCAAGTTTTCCATACCACCCACGTCAGAGACAATCCAGAAGCCAGCTTCAGCAGAATTGCTTTAGCAAAATTTTCTGGGTCAAGTTGGTCAGATATTTCTGAGCAGCTCGATATACCGATTCCTACCTTGAGTAGTTTTTATAACCGATGGTGTCGTCGCTTTACTCCCTTATTAGAAACCGAATTAAAAAAGTATTTTTAGCTTTGGCTTTTGAGTCACAAAACTATGAATTTTAACCACAACGCTAAATCGGAATTATTTCAGATTAATATTCCTTTAACTGCTCATATTCAAGCTAAAAAATTTTGTTCCTATCAACGATCAACCCGCAAAGCAAAGCAGGTATACTTTAATACTCTGGCAGTGGCGACAGTGAATTCTTATCTCAATCTTATTGGTTGGTCAAGCAGCTTAGAGCAGAGTGATAGTTGTAATCTGATAGTTCAAATGATGATGGATATTGCCGATCTAGAGATTCCTGGCTATGGCAAATTAGAGTGTCGTGCGGTTTTGTCTGGTCAGGATCAAGTGATTATTCCTCCTGAAGTATGGTCACACAGAATTGGATATATAGTGGTAATGCTCGATGAATCTTTAAAACAAGGAACTTTGTTGGGATTTATGCGCCAAGTAAAACAAATAAAGATCCCTTTATCTCAGTTAGAGTCACTAGACAAATTTCCGACTTATCTCTGTCAGCAAAAGCGGTCGGTACCACCGCAAGTTCCTAGTTTGAGTAGCTGGATCTCAGGAGCTTTGGCTCAGGGATGGCAACAACTTGACGAGCTATTTACACCGCAGATAGCAATGAATTTTAGAAATAAACAGAAGTCGATTCAATCATCCTCAAGTATTTATGTCTCAGAAGTTAGCAAAGTAAAACTAATCCACCTGGGACGAGATCCCGAGCAGACGATTGCTTTAATGCTAGACATTCAGCCTCAAGGCAAATCTGAATTTAAAATATCAGTTGGAGTTTGTAACCATAGTTATGATAATTACTTACCAGAAGGTTTAGAGCTGGTAATTGCAGATGAATCTAAGCGCCCCGTAATGATTGCTCAAGCTAATGAAACTAAAACGATTGAATTTATTTTTAGCGGCGAACTTGGTGAAAAATTTAGCATTGAAGTTTCTTTGGAGGGAGATCTTCAGATAGAAAACTTTACCATTTAAAGCTATGGTCATTTTAATTAATTTTTGTTTCTGACAATTCATCGATTTGAAGAGTTGGGGATTATTGAAAGATGTCAAAGTTAGTAGTTCTAAAATTTAGCGGTAGTTTAAATTCAGGATTTACAGTTGTTTCAGAAATTGGACAAGAAGGACAAGCGGTAGATCGCGGTCGCGTTGGTAGTTTACCCCCCGCACCAGAATTAAGTCTGTGCCTTGCTAACTGGCAACAGCAATATAATCAATTAGGAAATTATTATCGAATCAAGCCGCAGCAAATTATTTACAATCGCGGGATTAATCCTTATGCCAAGTTAATTGAATCTGCATCAAAGTTGCGTGACAGCTTAGCCCAATGGCTTAATTCCTCAAGCTTTAACGACCTTGATAAACATCTGAGAGAAGCATTAAATAGAGAAGAAACAATCAGAATTCTCATTTGTAGCGATCGCCCAAAAATTTATCAATTACCCTGGTGTTGTTGGGATTTGGTTGAGAGCTATCCTCATCTGGAGATTGCCTACAGCAACCCTAACTTTACTCGTGTGCATCTTAAGAGTGGAGTTGATCAGCACCGCAAAGTAAGAATTTTGGCAATTTTGGGAGATGCTCAAGGGATTGACCTGACAAGAGATTGTTTTTATTTAGATGACATTACAAAAGGAGAAGTCAAGTTTTTAGTTGAGCCAACTCCCCAAGAACTTTACCAGCATCTGTGGCACAAAACCTGGGATATTGTCTTTTTTGCGGGGCATAGCCAAACCCAAGCCAGACAAGGAATTTTACATCTTAATGCTGAAGATCAGCTTACCATTGAACAACTGCGGCATGGATTCAAGCGAGCGATCGCTCAGGGGTTACAGTTAGCAATTTTCAACTCTTGTGATGGATTGGGGTTAGCCCAAGAGTTAGGTCAACTATCTCTTCCTCAGTCAGTTGTGATGCGGATGCCCATTCCCGATCAGATGGCGCAGCAATTTGTTAAGTATTTTCTTAAGGCTTATGCTAATGGAAACCCCCTTTACATAGCGATGAGAAAAGCCCGAGAGCAATTACAGGGTTGGGAAAAACAGTTTCCCTGCGCTAGTTGGTTACCGATCATTTACCAAAATCCCGCGATTATTCCTCCAAGCTGGTCAGATCTACAAAATAAGCAACCTTTTTGGCAGCGCTTAACTAAGTTACATACTAAACAACAGTCTTTAACGGAGTTAGAAGAGTTGCGCGAGATTGCATCGCGCAAAGCTCTGACTTCAGTATTGTTACTGACAGCGCTCACTACTAGTCTGGTGTGGTTAGTTCAGTCTTGGGGCTGGTTAGAAACATCAGAATTAAAAATCTATGATCGTCTAATGAGTGGGGGATTTACCCCCCCTTTGCCAGAACGAGTAATGGTGATTACAATTGATGATCACGATCGAGCATATCAAAGAACTCTGGGCATGGGTAGGGACATGCGAGGTTCTCTAGCTGATGCGGCGCTGGATAAGTTAATCAAAAAATTACAGACAGGACAAGCTAAGGCGATCGCTTCTGATATTATTCATGATTTTCCCTTTGAAACCAAACTGGCTCAAACTCTTGCCCAAACCAAAAACTTTATTGCCATCTGTCGCATCAAAATTGATCAGCCCCAATTGCCGAGTATTGCTCCCCCGCCACAGCTAAAGACAGCGCAAATCGGCTTTAGTAACTGGGCAATCGACCGAGATGAAACGGTGCGGCGCCAAATTCTCGGGATGTCTCCCGATAGTGTTTGTCAAAGCGATCTATCTCTTAGTCTACGTCTGGCTTTGCAATACTTAGGGGATATCTCCGCAGGATTTGACCCTCAAGGAGAACTTCAGCTCGAAAATACGATTTTTCCCAAACTCCAGGCAACTAGTGGCGGATACCATTTACCAGAGGCTAGAGGGTATCAAATTTTACTCAATTATCGTCAAGCTTTACCACCGACTGTTTCCTTGCGGACAATCTTAACCATGCCTCAGCAAGAAGTTAATCAATTAGTTCAAGACAAGGCTGTTTTAATTGGAGTAGCGGGTCACAATCAAGATTTTCATCGCACTCCCTATAGTCAAGGAGAACAGGATAAATACCTTCCTGGGGTAGTAATACATGCTTTGATGACTAATCAAATAATAGATGCTGTATTAGGAGAACGTAAATTAATAAGATGGGTCAGTGAGCAGGTAGAACTACTCTGGATAGCTTTCTGGGCAATTGTAGGGACTATGATAGTTATTATCACCAAAGCCTCACCACTACAAATTTGTCTAAGAATAATTGGCTCATTAACTCTACTATTTGGCAGTTGTTGGTTATTGTTTCTCAATAGTGTCTGGTTATTAGCGATCGCACCTGCTTTGGGTTTATGCTTATCGGCGTTTTTAGTGGCGGTCTATAGCAGGGATTAGGGAGTGTTCAAAAATGGACAATCAACAATCAACAATCAACAATCAACAATCAACAATCAACAATCAACAATCAACAATCAACAATAGTACACTTTTACTTAAGTTGATTATTGGGAATGACTATATCGAGTTATTTCAGCTTGGCGATCGCAGCATAATTCTTGCCCTGCTTTTGTTCTAAGATAAATTTTGATGAGACTTTACGAGCAAAAAATTTGAGCTATGGTAAAAACTGCTTCTACTATGCTGCCTTTGGGTACTGCTGCACCTGAATTTGAGCTGCCTGATGTCGTATCAAACAAAGCTGTTTCATTAAAGACTTTTACCGACAGCAAAGCATTGTTGATCATGTTTATTTGTCAACACTGCCCCTTTGTCAAACATGTACAGCAAGAGTTAGCCAAAATTGGTCAAGACTATCAAGACCAGCCTTTAGGTATGTTGGCAATCAGTGCCAATGATGTGGCGAATTATCCTCAAGACTCCCCTGAAATGCTCAAACAGATGGCTGAAGAATTGAGCTTCAATTTTCCTGTTTGCTATGACGAAAGCCAAGAAGTAAGTAAGTCCTATACTGCTGCCTGTACACCTGATTTCTTTCTGTTTGATAGTTCGCTTAAACTGGCTTATCGTGGTCAATTAGATGATAGTCGTCCTAGTAATGGAGTTCCTGTAACAGGTAAAGATTTACGTCAGGCAATAGATGCACTGTTGCAAGA
>JBCCDL010000330.1:0-6789 GCA_039030815.1 Cyanobacteria bacterium P01_A01_bin.83
AAAAACGTCTAAATTATGATTGAGCCACTGAACAAAACGATACGGACATCTCACGATTCTGAGGAAACCTCAGAATCCGTGTCCTCAAGACATGGCGGTACGAAATGCCTCCAAAGCTTCGGGAAATGTGTTAATTGGTTGCGTATCTTTCTGAGCTTTGTATCCTGCTTATCATTTGGCATTGAGGATTTTGAATGGTCAGCTAGCAGTTAGGCAATAGAAATTTAGAAATAGGTAATTAACAGTAAGTCAAAAATCGAAAATACAATAAATGAAAATTGAACAGATATACTACTCGCTACTTACTTTAAAAAGTAAAAATAAAACTAAATTATTGCTACAATTGATATTACCAGTTAGTAGCAACGTTAAGTAGTAATGGCGAAAATATCAGTAAATCTAGATGACCGTATTTTAGAATTTTTAGATCGAACTACGGACAATCGTAGCAAGTACATTAATGATTTAATAGCAAAGGAAAAGCAGAAAGCTTTTGAGGATAAACTGAGAGCGGCTTATCGAGATCTAGAAAACGATCCTGAGTTTCATCAGGAAGTTGAAGCATGGGATTGCGTAGCTGGGGACGGACTGGACGACTCAGTTGATGGCGCGGTACGTTATTTCTGATGGCACAATATAAGCGAGGCGAGATCTGGTGGGTAAAGCTAGACCCAGCAACGGGAGTAGAGGCTCAAAAAACGAGAGCTTGCTTGATATTACAAAATAATTTTGGCAACGAAGAAAGTCGTATTACGACCGTCGTTCCTTTTTTGGCTAAGAAAGATTACCCTTTCGTAATCAATGTCCGTCCAACACCTTTGAACAACTTAGATCGAGAAAGAGGACTTCATTTTAATCAAATACGAAGTGTTGATCGCTCTAGAGTACTATCCAAACTAGGAGAAATTGAAGACTATTACTGGATCGAAATTAAAAAGGCGATCGACATTCAACTAGGATTTTAGAAAGATTATTTAATGTCTCTACTTGTTTCAAATCTGTCTCCTCATACAGTAATTCAGCGATCGCATTTGCATGAGCTTTTATTTGTTTTAGTTTCTCTGCTCTTATTTTTAGTACCATCTTTTTCCTCTCAGGATACTTCTTCAATTCCTCTCTTTCACCAAGCATTACTACTTAGTGCATTATCGGGATGCACTCGTCGAGGAACTTCCAGACTTACTATTTTCCTAAGAGCTAAACACTAGTGTGTTAGAACGAAGCGTCTTGGTGAGTATTAAGCTTATATCAGACAACTTCCCAAGATCGGAAAATACTATCCCAATATCAAACAAGACTGAGGCAATTGCCAATTGGTAATGTTTAATCGTGGGGGTTAACAGCACAGTACAGATACTTGACTCTTGGAGGAGAACAGTTGATGAATCAGTTTTCAAATGCGATCGCGAACTACTTACTGGGCTTTTGGGTTGAATAGAATCTATTTGAAAGGATTGTGTATTTAAAAATCTATTTTTCCAGCCTGCGATAAATGTGTACTTGAAAAGAGATGGAAGGAATAAGCAATGACTATACATAAGGCAAAAATCGCTTTAGTGACAGGATCGAGTAGAGGTCTGGGCAGAAACACAGCTTTGGCGATCGCGAAAAAGGGTGTCGGTGCGATCGTAACCTATCGCAGTAATGAAGCTGAAGCCAACAGTGTTGTCTCGGCGATTGAAGGAATGGGGGGTAAAGCGATCGCCTTACAGCTAGATACTGGTAACTCAAAAACCTTCGATCGCATTGTAGACCAAGTAAAGCATTCTTTTCAAGAGAAATGGCAAACAGATCGGTTTGATTTCCTGGTCAACAATGCGGGGATTGGCATTCATAAGTCTTTTGCTGAGACAACCGAATCAGACTTTGACAGCTTGATGAATATTCATGTTAAGGGCGTTTTTTTTCTAACTCAGAAACTTCTCCCACTAATTAATGATGGAGGGCGGATCGTTAATATTTCATCGGGTCTAGCTCGTTTTACACTCCCAGGACATTCGGCATACGCAGCCATGTGTGAATTAAACCATAAGGTGAAATGATTACAATGAAAAAGTTGGGGTTTCAGCTTAGATTAATTAATCATAAAGTGAAATTTTACTGCATTTATAAACAATAATCTGAAATTTTCTAGATTATTTGATTTTTTAAAGTCTCAAACCTTTGCTGTGTATGAGTTACTCGACTTGTTTGCGTAGCTGTACTAAGTCCCTATCAAATTCATCTAGTATTAATACGCAAAGATTTCGCGGAGTTGCCTTGAACTCCCTAATACCAATTCTTGAAAAGAATGCACTAATTTATGTAAGCTAAAATCAACTAGAATTCAAGCAGGAAGTAATGACGAGTGTCTTTAAGATCGAGATAAGAGAAAGCAAAGAAGAACTTCTCAAACTACTCAGGACACAAACTCAAGCATCAAAACGCGATCGCCTTCGAGCCTTATATTTACATCGGACGGGTCAAGCTAAAAATAGGCGACAGATGGCGGCGATGTTGGGCTGTGCCGAATCGACAATCTATCGCTGGCTTAAAATTTATCAGAATCAAGGTCTCCAAGGATTGTTAGCCGTCAAAACCAGTCCAGGTCGCCCCAGGAAAATTAGTGGTCAGGCGTATCAAGATCTTCAAAAACAGCTCGCAACGCGGAGAGGATTCGGCAGTTACGGAGAGATTCAATCGTGGCTAGCCAAGCAGCATCAATTAGAGACAGCCTATTCAACCGTACATGGAACAGTCCGATACCGAATAGGCGCCAAGCTCAAAGCCTCTCGACCTCGTAGTAGGGAAGCTGACCCAGAGGTGCAAGCTAACTTCAAAATTAATCCTATTGAACGAGTCTGGCAAGACCTCAAAAAGCTTTTCAAGGACAAAAACTTTGAGTCGCTAAATGCTTTGCAACAACAAGTATTTCAAGAAATTAATTCTTTAACGACATCAACCCTTCGTTCTCTGACAGGTTGGACTTATCTTCTGGAAATTGAGCAGTCCCTCAAAAAAGTGCAAGCTTTTTCGTAAATGGTATTAAAACCTCAACAGCAAAGTCGCGAATAAATTTGTAGCGTCGGCAAAGTGCGAGCCACAGAATATAGCCTTTATCTTTAACCATTCCGTCAACTAGCAAATTTATTTCTTTCTCCCTAAGAGTCTTTAATCGAGAACAAATCTCTCTACAAAGCCTTACAGAAGATTTTTGGGTTCTGGTTTGAAGCAGATTTCGTTCGACAACCAAGTCGCGTACCTGATTCCAATTACCAAACTCTACAAAAAGAGTAGCAACACCGACTGAATCTTGATAAAGAAGACTTCTATTCGCAAAGGAAAAAGAATATTTCTTAGCATTAGTAGATGTTTTAACCCTGCCAACAGTACTTTGAAAATTCACTTATTCAGGTAATATTCACTACTCTCTAAGTGTTCCCACTTTTGAATATAAAATAAATATAAAATTGCCAATAACCGTGATAATACGCATCACAGAATAGTCGTAGTTACTTTGTGTTACTTTATCAAATTTATAGTTTAAGATTGCCTTTGAATAGTTATTGCTTAAGAACGAATACTTGATTTATTGTATTTTTGAAAATATTTTTTGTGGTTATGTATAATTTTGATATAGCAATTTTAGTAGAGGAAAATGACTACCTGATGTTTTAAAAATAGATATTGCCTTCCACCATCAACTTGCTTTCCACTAATAGGAAAAACATTTTTTTCTTTTAACAAACTAATTACCTTTCTCGAAGAAGTATTCATCTGGCAAGCTAATTCAACAGCAGTGACATATTTCGTCTGAAATTCTTCAATCGAAGATCGCAATACTTTTCGATGACAATGGTGTTGGTGAACTTTAATTTCTGCCGAGATAAAACCGCGATCGATCCAGAATGCAGCTACTTGTTGCTTGACTCCCAGTAAGGTAGCAACGTCCAATACGGTTAAGATTTCTTCGTCTCCTTTAAAGTGTTCCTCTACAAGCCGATCTACATCTTGGACATCGAAGCAATACTGTTTCAGCCCAATTCCTTTATCTTTGCTAATTGGAACTATGGTTTTATCTAAAATTGCTCTAACAAAGCTACCGATAGTGCATCCAGAACCACAGTCTGTCGGGGGAAATTTTTGTAGAGTCGGCGATAAAAGTTACCAAAATCCCTTGCAATTCCCGTATCTCTATCTGGGTGAGAGCTTTTATTTTTATACCAATCTAAAAAATGCTCAAAGCCATTAGGAAAATCTTGAAGATAATCCCACGCAGCAAGAAACATTTCGTGTAATTTGGCGTTATTTCGATTGGCAGCAATGAATTTACCTGTAGTGTCACCAACATCAATTAGTTGACCTGCAAAAAAGGAGAAAAGACTAATTAGGTGTTCTAGTTCCAAATTTAATATCGGGTGGCGTAGCGAAGCCATGCCGTTAGGCTTATCGCCAATTATTTGAAGTTCGGCTTCTCCTAATTCTCCTAAACCACAAGCTGCAAATAACAAATGAGATGGAATCGAGTTTGGTAACTCAAGGACTTCCGAACTAATATCGCGCCAATCTAGCTCGCAATACTTACATTCATTGACGGAATTACGATCCCAACGAATAGGGCGATCGCATTGAGGACAAACATCTACGAGCAAGCAATGATGAATCGGACAAACTGTAAGAGGAATCAAATTCCAAATCTTGCGAGAATAAGACTTTTCCTTCAGACAGCAAGGGCAGACTTTAGCCCTAAGCTTGGATAGATTATAAGTGGGTAAAGATCTGCCAAAAAACTTAACCCTGGCAACTTTGTTCGATTTGTACTCCCGAAAAGCCATTTTCCACAACACAGACTCTTCAACTGAAAGTAATTCAGCCAATTTAGAAAAATCTTGAGTAGTGCGATCGCAAAAGTTTCCATTAGCTGCATACTGAGGGATTTCTGCCAGGTTATAAATCCATTGGGGTGAAGAATAGCGGTTCACTTGACTGAGACGAAGAATATAGCCAGCCAAATCTTCATCTTCATATGGTCTGGGACGGCGCAGTAATATATTCGGTTTTGAATTTTCTTTCATCTTTTTTATAGCGATCGCTATAATCACCTTTTTAGACATATCACATATTTACATCATATATGATGCAAATAAAACATTATAAGATGTAGATACCAGATTGTGAAACCCAGAGCATTAACATAATGAAAGAAATAAGTTATGAGTATTGATAAATCCGTGAGCAAGCGAATCAATGTCACCTTGCCAGATTCGGTGGTGGATGAACTGGAAGATTGGGCAAACGCTCAAGGACGTTCTGTGGCAAATTTGGCAGCTTTTTTACTGGAAATGGCAATAAAAGAAGCTAAGGATAAAGGGGAAATACCGTCTCAGGGATTTTCGTCTCAGCAAAAAAAGAAGCGACAGGATTAAAACCTTGTTATGTTAGTACTGCGATCGGTCGGCTAGGCGTGAGCCTAATCGCCGTGAAGAGTCATACCAGATTAAGATCTTCTAACTTACGTCGGAATGTAGCAATGAGGCTTAATTTCTCTAGATGGTTTTTTCTTTGTCCAAATCGCTTATATTCCATTCGATAAAAGCAATCGAACCAGTCTATAAAGTACGATAAATTTTTAGACTCAGATTGATATACAAGTACCGATTTTGATAGCAATGCATGTAAATCTTCGTTAGCTGATGGTAATTTAAGCTGATATAAACTGTCTCCTGAGTTGTGTATTGACAGGGCAGTAGATATTATTAGCAGCGATATTTGAGATAAGCTAAAGTCAGAAAGTGGAGATTTGCGATCTCTAGTAATCGATCCTGCTTCGGCTAATTCACAACTATGAGCTATCAATTTACTTAAACTATTTTCTTCAGGCTTTATCCTATAAATTGGTGTTTCGGCAAAATTCCATCCGCATTTACATTTCCAGTCATTCTTTAAGTCATCCCACTTCCATACAGACTGACATTGAGAACAGCGATCAACTAATAAACATTGGTGAACATGACAACTGGTATAGCACCACAAAGACCAGTGTTTCTGATAGTAACCATTTGAAGCAAAACAACTAGGGCAAATCTTGATTTTTTCTCGCTCTAACCACTCATAATCCAAGATAGAGCCATAAGCTTTAATTTTGCGTTCTGCGATCGCAGGATAAATTGTATCCCACAGTCGCGCTTCTTCTATTTGCGCCATCTGACTTAATAAAGTCAAGTCACCCTCATCTTCGGGTAAATAGTTCAGTTTGTGAAGTTCTGAATTGATGCTTACATAATCCAAAATTGCTTGATAATTGCTGTAGCCATTTGCCTTAGTAAGTCGTAGTAAATAGCTAGAGAATATTTCATTTTTTCTAAGTCTAGGTCTACGTAGAAATGGCATCTCAAACTAAGCTCGTAAAACACCTTTGATATTGTTGCCCTTGTTTATTTTCCTCTGTTTGCTTTTGTCCAAAGCATAGCTACTCTCAAGGTCAAAATTGTTTACTAAAAATGGTTCGGTAAACTTAAGAGGTTTTTCATGCTTGAGATGCTTATGATAAACAGCATTGAGAATCTCCAAATTGAGGCAGTCTAAATCTTGTCTAATTGCTAAAGTAGCTCCTTTACGAATCAATGTCATAACATGAGCAATAGTGCCGTCAGTCGCATAATAAATACGTTCTGCTAGCGACTTTTCAGCTAACCCAGAACCTGCTTCTAATGGTAGTTGACTTTCTATGTCGCTGAGAAATTGACGAAACAATTCCATTCCTGACTCGTTGTAGGGAAAAGGAATTAATTCATGGCGATAAGTAAATCT
>JBCCDL010000331.1:0-6760 GCA_039030815.1 Cyanobacteria bacterium P01_A01_bin.83
AAAACATGTAAACCAGGAATAGTACTCATCAAGTTGTAATCAACCCACAACCCACCCATAATATAGTGGACGGCAGGATAAATCCGCATCGGCACTTGGTAGGGATTTTCCCCCGTAATGCGCTGATACATGTCAAATAGATTACCATAGCGATCGCTAATTGTCCCTTGTCCTAGCTTTTTAATCGCATCGTGGAAGTCTAAATAAACTGCTAGTCCAGTTTCTCCCACACCTCGTCCTTCATCGGTAATTTGCTTGGCATTGCGAGAAGCCACATCACGGGGTACTAAATTACCAAAGCTGGGATAGCGAGTTTCTAAATAATAATCTCTTTCCGCTTCAGGAATTTGATCGGGACGACGATTATCTCCTGGTTTTTTTGGCACCCATACCCGTCCATCATTGCGTAAGCCCTCACTCATCAAAGTCAATTTAGACTGATATGAACCCGATACGGGTATACAGGTAGGATGAATCTGGGTATAACAAGGATTAGCAAATAAAGCCCCCCGTTTGTAACAGCGCCAAGCAGCGGTTACGTTGGAGTTACGGGCATTAGTAGATAAATAATAAACATTGCTATAGCCGCCAGTACACAAAAGTACCGCATCTCCTGCGTAGCGTTCAATCTCTCCCGTAATCAAATTACGGACAATAATGCCTCTGGCTTTGCCTTCAACTAACACCAAGTCCAGCATTTCTCGTCGAGAAAACATGGTAATTTTGCCTTCAGCAATCTGGCGAGACATGGCACTATATGCCCCGAGTAATAACTGTTGTCCCGTTTGTCCCTTAGCATAAAATGTACGGGATACCTGCGCCCCACCAAAAGAACGATTAGCCAGTAATCCACCATATTCTCGGGCAAAAGGAACCCCCTGTGCCACACAGTGATCGATAATCTGATTGCTAATCTGCGCCAAGCGATGCACATTAGCCTCACGGGAACGATAGTCACCACCTTTAATCGTGTCGTAAAACAACCGCCATACCGTATCCCCATCATTAGGATAATTCTTCGCCCCGTTGATCCCTCCCTGTGCCGCAATACTGTGTGCCCTTCGGGGAGAATCCTGGATACAAAAACTTTTAACGTTGTAGCCTAACTCTGCCAGAGTCGCTGCTGCCGATGCCCCCGCCAAACCAGTACCGACAACTAAGACAGTGTGTTTTTTCTTATTGGCAGGACTAACTAACTGGCAGTGGTCTTTATAGTAGTCCCATTTGTCTTGTAGTTTACCTGGGGGAATTTTAGGATCTAGTTTCATGAGTAGTTTACAGTTTTTGTTGGTCACAGATTAAGTTTCGACAGCAAATTCTTCAGGATCGATGTCCCAATTCATCCAGGTGATTGCTTCTTTAGCAGAACGAATATTTGGCGGAATACGCGTGGCATGAATATGGTTAGTGCTAGGACAAGTCATTTTCAGTAAATGAATTGGCTCTACGTCTATATTATTGTCTATTTTTAAGAGAGTATACTCTCGCCAGGAATCAATTTCCGTCGCTTGCAGTTCCTGACAGATTCTGCCATAGCCAATACCCTGAATCAAAACTCTTCTCAATTCAGCATTTTGTTCCGTCAACAGCCAACTAGCCTGCCACATATGAGGATGAAGCTTACCATATTTTTCAGGCAGCATAACTCCATGATAGGCATAGATACTGTAACTATCATCATAGGCGATCGCTGGTTCTCCTTCACTATGAGGTCGATATTGCTCGTCAAAGGATATTTTATGGGGACGGTTACAGACAAAACAGGTGCGTTCAAAGAAAAACACCCAACCACAGTTTTGTACGAAAGAACTTGTTGCTAACCATTTTTCTGCGTCATATTGACAGTTTAAAACTTCAATACAGTAATCAATCAAAGCAACGGAATTAGACTCAAATGCATTAAATGCACTAGAAGATAATCCTAGTCCGTTGCTCATCTGTAGCCAGGGAAGAGAGAACTGCTTTAAACTTTCTTCTAAATCTTTCACCCAAGGTTGTTGCTTGATCTCATGAGTGATTGGTTCGCCTATTTGTTGCCAGGCTGATTGACCAAAATTTGACCAAACCTGATCTCCCACACCCAAGATCAGATCCCCTCCAGGAAATTGTTTAACTTGACTCCGCAACCATCTTTCAGATTCTGTCCAACGATTTTCCCATTGTTGTTCCGCTAGCTGTTGCCAAAGTTCTGTCCATTTTTGAGTATCTGATTCTGATTGTGTAGCAGTGCCTAATTGCTGTAGAAAAAAGAGAAAAGGCTGCCAACGAGGCTGTAGTTCTTCGCTTAACTTATGCCACAAACTACTATCAATTTGTTTTTGGATTTCAGCTACTATTTCCAGAGATGAAGGAAACTTTAAAACAGGCGATCCTAATTGTTTTGCCAAAATTTCTGGCGGTTGAGTAATCAGTTCGCTTTTTACTTGATTTGGGCTAGCAAAAAACTGAACCACTGGGTTAGCTTTGCCCATTAATGCATAAACTCTGTTAATGGTTGCGGTTACCTGTTGTCGATCAATCGGCTGGGTAGAAGTTGCTATTTTTTGCCATTTTTTTTGATAAATTGGAATTAAAGCATCCTGTTCTGCCGTTAGATTGGTAATTTTAGACATATATGAATCTCAATATTTTTATGAGAAATAAATCAATTAAAATAATAAATATTAAATTTATTTACTAGTAGTTAGAAGCAGAAAAGTCATTAAATTATAGTCTTGATTTTTCTGCTCCTTTAACTTAATAACTCCTAAGAAATAAATTAAACTTAGTCGGCAACATAACGCCAGCCTTCAGGTTCATATTCTCGCTGAATGCGTACCATCCAGTTTCCTTGAGGAATATCAACAGCATGATGCTCTTCATGAATTAACTTAGCCGCAGGAGATAATACCTTGAGGTAGAGAGTCCCGTCTTGTTCATATAGCTCTGCTTGACCATCGGCAATACGATGAGAATGACCTGTCACTTCCCCTTCAGCTAAGGTGAGATGAGTTAGTTTTTGTCCTTTAATATTAGTAATTGCTTTGAGGATTACGTCGCCTTGTCTAATGGGTAACATAATTGTTTGTTTCCTGATTTATGTAAATATCTTAATTCTATTATGACTGACCCCAAAATTGGTTTTCAAAATCGCAAATATTCTAATAAATCAAGCCGAAAAAGATCGACCAAGGTAAAGTGATCAAATTAACTGTAGGTCGAATTGCCAAAATCAAGGCGATCGCATGTACTGCCGTACTGGTTTTGGAGTTGAATCCCTAAAGATTGCCAGGCATGCCAAATCCCAAGATCTAAAATGAAGTCTCAGCAGCATTACCCCCTCTTCTAAACTACAATCCTAAGTATCATTAATATATAACTAACTTAATGGAGACTGTTGGCAAATCTGAAAGTAGTAAAATGAATAGCAAACAGAATGAAATTAAAAATCAATTAATTCATCAGCTAAGCAAGACAGGAGATGTTCTTGGTCTAAAAGAATTATTGGTAAAAAATCCGACATTAGTCAATGCCCAAGATTCTGTTGGTATGACTCCGTTACATTATGCCGCTAGAAAATCAGTTGAATGCGTTAATCTCCTAATTAAAGGTGGGGCAGATGTTAATTTAAGAAATCGTAACGGTTATACCGTGATTTTTGAAGCATCTACAGCAGAAATAGCCAATATATTAGTAGAAAATGGAGCGAATATAAATGTTGTAGCTAATCGAGGAACTACTCCATTAATATCAGCTATCTGCCGCGAACATATTGATGTTGTTTGCTATTTAATTTCTCAAGGTGCCAATGTTAACTACACTCAAGAGCTTGATTTCCATAGCACAATAACTCAGGATTCTTTACGTATGATCCGAAGTAGTGATAGCCAAGCTAAGAAGGATCGAGCATTCAAAATCTTAGAAGTTCTCTTAGAAGCGGGAGCAGATCCCAATATCCAATGTGTTGATGGCTCGACAGTATTACATGATGCTAGTCGCAAAGGTTTAACTGAGTTTGTTGAATTACTTTTAAAATATGGTGCAGATCCTTGCATTCGTCATGTAGGTAAAAAAAGCTGTTTTGAAACTGCTTCAGATTTTCCTGAGATTTTACAATTATTTGAACCATATAAACATAATTTAAAGCCTGTCATAGAAGTACAAGATAGTCCCGAAAGATTAATTGAAAGACTGCTAAAAATTGGTTTTGTTGATCGATCACAATTTCAACCATGTTCTGAAGCCGAAATTAGAGATTTGGAAATTAGAAATCGTGTGCAACTTCCTGAATCCTATAAAAAGTTTTTACGGATAATGGGTAAAGGTGCAGGATATTTTCTAAAAAGCGATCACTGGGAGGTATTTTATGCGGATTTTAATGATTGGTTGGGAGTAGATTTTTACAAGATTCCTGAAGCCGAATACGATCAATGTACTCAGCAAGAAATTGATTTTTCTTTAAGCGTACCTGATAATTTTTTCGTATTTGCCACTCGTTTGGGAGATTACCCTCTAGGATTTTTTGCTGATGGTATAGATCAAGATCCTGATATTTATTTACTTGAGTATGAGTCTGAGTTAGAACTTTGGGGTGAAACCTTCTGGAAATTCTTCCAAGAAATGGTCGAGCATTATGAATATTATTGCGACTCCAGTAAATTTAGCAAAACTGCCGTTCCCTGGAGTGCAAATTATAAAAGTATTTGAGCGAACTCTTGAGCATGCAACTATAGCCGTACAAAATTAGATGTTTGACATTACGAAAGTTATTAGTTCTTAAGTAACAAAGCGGCGCATACCGCATGTAGTAGGAAGTAGAAATTTTTTAAAGTGTCCTAACCTTAATACGTAATGCTATAAGTCCTAGTAATCTGTCACCAGAAAAAAGCTCTAGGGGATAAAAAATTTGTTTCAGATAAATATTTTTGCGTCTGCCTTTTTACTTTTCTATCTGGAATTTTATCTACTATTTCATATGCTTGAATCAAATCTTTATTAGCCATAATCAAAGCTGTATTTCTCATTAGTAAGGGTCTTTTCCAGCTCTTCATATCTCGACAAGCTAATAATAAATGATCTAACACTAATTGCAGTTGTTCCAAATTATTAATCGGAAATATTGCTTGATATATTAAAAACAAACCATCAGCACGGCTAACTGGATTAGAGATACAGCGGTTTGCATCTAAATGGACAATCAGGCGTTGTCAAAATAGCTCGTAAATCAAAGCTTATTCGGTAGATTTTCGATCTTAAGATTGTTAGTGCGACTTTGAAGGTGATAGTTAAGTCAGAAAAGTCGCACAGCGTTTTGGTGTCAGTAAAAAGCCGTTGATCGCTAAGATAAAAGACAATACTCTAATTGTCTAATCGTTATCATGCCAACAACACAAGCCAACCCATATCTTGATGGTAATTTTGCACCAGTGCATCAAGAAATTACCGCCCAGACGCTACAAGTAATTGGTGAATTACCTCCTGATTTGTCAGGGATGTTCCTGCGTAATGGTCCTAACCCCCAATACTCACCTCTGGGTCAGTATCACTGGTTTGATGGCGATGGAATGTTACACGGCGTTGAGATTCACAATGGTCGAGCAGAATATCGAAACCGTTATGTACGTACGAAAGGATGGCGGATTGAACATGAAGCAGGTAAAGCAATCTGGGGTGGTTTATTAGAACCCCCACAAATGGATAATCCTGATGGTCCTACTAAAAATACTGCTAATACGGCTTTAGTCTGGCACGCTGGAACCATGTTGGCAACCTGGGAGGGAGGTGCGCCTTATGCAATAAATCTGACCACATTAGATACCGTTGGCGAGTATACCTATAATGGCAAGTTGGCATCTTCTTTTACTGCCCATCCCAAAATCGACCCGATGACAGGAGAAATGATGTTTTTCGGTTACTCTTTTGCTCCACCTTACTTACAATATGGAGTGGTTTCATCGAAAGGGGAACTATTGCGGACTGTACCTATCGAGCTACCAATGGCGGTAATGATGCACGATTTTGCGATTACCGAGAACTATACTATTTTTATGGATTTACCCCTAACTTTTAGCCCAGAAAGGATGCAAAGGGGAAAACCACCGTTAATGTTTGAGAATAACAGACCTAGCCGTTTTGGGATTGTGACTCGTCACGGTGATAACAGTAATATTCGTTGGTTTGAAACTCCTGCCTGCTATGTCTTTCATACTCTAAATGCTTACGAAGAAGCAGATGAAGTAGTGTTGATAGCTTGTCGCATGAATTCTACTAACGTATCGATGTCTGAAGATACAGCATCTGCTAAAGATGATAGTACACCGAGATTACACCAATGGCGTTTTAACCTCAATACTGGAACTGTCACAGAAACTAAAATCGATTCGGTAGCTTCAGATTTTCCTCGTATTAATGAAAACTTTTTGGGACGTGAAAACAGATATGGTTACACTGGCAAAATGGTACCAGGTTCTATGCCTTTATTCGACGGGATTATTAAGTACGACTTGAATACTAATAAATCTCAGACCCATGAATTTGAATTGGGATGTTACGGTGGCGAAGCGGTGTTTGCACCACATCCAAATGGCAAAGATGAAGATGAAGGCTGGTTGATTACTTTCGTTCACAATAGTAAGGAAGAAACTTCCGAACTAGTAGTAATTGATGCCCAAAATGTCGCATCCGAACCTGTAGCACGGGTGTTAATTCCTCAGCGTGTACCCTACGGTTTTCATGGTGCTTGGATTGACCAAGCACAGCTTAATCTCTAAGTTCTTTCTTT
>JBCCDL010000332.1:0-6728 GCA_039030815.1 Cyanobacteria bacterium P01_A01_bin.83
GTAGCTCGTTAATAGTAGATTGAGCATTTTCGGCATTATCTCTTACTTCGTCAAAAGCATCCTGAGCGATCGCACCTTGCTGGAGTAGATATTCATTGCGTCTGACTCTTTCCTGGACTAGTTTTAATCGAGATTGAGCAGCGTTAATTTGGGCATTAGTTTGGGCAATGTCTCGGGGAATTCTATTTTGTACCTGGCTTAACTTTGCCTCTAACTGCCTTAACCTAGCTTGTGCCTGAGCCACCTCAGCATTAATTCTGGCTTTACCTTCGGCGAGACTAGCACGGTTTTGGTTAAATTCGGCTGTTGCTTGGTCAGTTTGGGTTGCCAGTTCCGCATTTTCCATAATCGCCAGGGTTTGCTCTACCTCAACGCGATCGCCCTGTTCCACTAGTAGTTCAATCAGTCTCCCAGGCTCTTTAGGACTAACGTTAACGCTTTTGATTGGTTCGACTCTACCGCTAGCTTCAATTTCGATATTGAGATCTTTTTCTTTGACTGGTACGGTTAATGCTTCTAAATCAATTTCAGTTCTAGTAGCTTTAACAACACTATAGGTGGCTAAACCTATTAAAATTAAGCATAGTGCCGCTAATCCTGGAATTAAAGCGGGATGGCGCTTATAAGGACTATTTATAGTTGACTTCATCTCTATATTATTTAGTCTAAAGCTGCTGCTAACAGCGTCTAGTTATTAATTAGTTAGGTATGGCTGGTGAGGGCGAAGACTAAGATAAATCATCTTTACCTAACTTAATAGTAGCTATTTTATTTGGCAACATGTGGAATCGCAGAGAGCAAGACTAGGGAGACTAGGAAGAGATTTTCTGGTAGTTTTACTGATCATTAATTGATTGACATAGCAATAAAGCTGGTTCCATATCTCTTTGATTGAGATAAAACCCCATTAGACATTAAGACTACCAACATAATAAATGACAGCCGATGGAACAGTAGTAGCAGTAGCATCATCGAGCATCAGCAATCTAGAGCCACCATAAAAAGTGGGTAAGTCTCCCCACACTCGACAACTATAGCTATCACTCGCCGAATCATACACACCCCTGCAAAAACTAAGAACTAATTTAATTGCTCAACTGCGTCAGAGACTTAGCTTTGAGTATCCTGAAGCTGCTACGGCTTCACTTCGGATTAGTAAATTAAAAGGCTGTACTCCATTAATTTATTGGCTGGCTTATGATGTTCCCAATGTCAGATATGACAATAAATACAAGCTCTCAATATCTCATGATTTAGATATTGCTATCTCACAATACACGCGCAATCACGCACGCATGATTATTGAAATTGAACAGCGTTATTTTGAACACGTTAATTTGATTGAAAAAGCGATCGCCAATTCCAATTTCGATGCTTACAATCGAGTGTTTAATCAGTTTAACTTTGAAACCACTACCAGAGCATTATTGCTATTCAATATTTATCCCTTTGATAAATTTCTCGTCAACGGTAGACCACTGATTGAGCGAGAAGAAAACCATGAGGGTAAAGTTCAAAAACGCGTAGCGAAGCCATGCCGTAGGCTTATCGCTCACTGCGAAAATTCCAAGGATTCTTGGGTATGAGCGCAAGACGCTTCGCGTCTAAGCGTCGCTAGGCGCGACTTGAGCCATTCGGCTCTGCGCTATAGACAGTCTGGTAGACAGTCAGTCAGAAGCTTTCATGGTTCATCTCTGGTACGCTCTCATCTTTACGCTTGGGCTATGTGTATGATTGCACCTTCTAGCTACAGAGTTAAATCTGACATTGGCAGAAATTTAAGCGATTTGCGGAGCATAGCCGCAGGCATCGCTACTAAGACCTACGCCAGACAGTCAAAGGAAAAGATGCTTTGATTAGAATATTATTTAAAGCAACCAGATTACTTTATTACGAACTACTAAAAGAACTGGTTAGATAAAAAAGACTTGCGTAATACCAAGTAACATAACCATAACTGTATCCAGTTGAGTTAGAAGATGAAACTACCAACCTTAAAATCTCCTAGAAAGAGTCTAACATTAGCGATCGCAAGTAGCATTATGGCTGCTTCTACCTCGATTAATTTAGCTCAAGCCCAAACAGCTAAGGGTTTTACCTGTGATGTAGCAACATCCACACCTACCACCATTTATCACAACTCTCAGGGGGGCAAAGAACCTTGGATTAAGTGGGTTTCTAATCATTTTTCTGGGTCTAACTGGACTCCCCTTGCTCGCTGTCAGAAGGTAAGTGATCGCCTAGAAGAATATCGACTTAGCGGCAAGCTAAAGTATGTCACCCTTGGTATGGAAAATGGGCAACAGATTATCTGTGTAGCTAGTCGTGATAATGGCCCTTGTGAAGGTATTATTTATACCCTGAGACCTGGTCAAGACGGTATTGCGGCACTAAACAATCTTTTTGCCTGGGGCAGTGGACAACAAAACTTGGATTCAAATTATGAGTCTGCTGGCACAATTCCTTATATCAATGTAGGGAAAAAACTATTACAGGCAGATAATAATTAACATTTATTATTTATCTATTTATCAATCAACATTTACTGTTTAGTCTTTTTTAGATGACAATCCTGACTCGGTTATCTTTAAGCTGGCTGTTGCTAATGGCGATTGTCATGATCGATAGTCAGCCACTCTGGAGTAGTAAGGTTAAAGTATTTGCCCAATCCTTACCAACCGATAGTTTTGTTCTTCCCAACGACTTAAACGATAGTTTTTTGGCTTTTTGCCAATCAACTACGGTTAGAGTTATCAAAGCTGATTCTGCTGGATCTGGAGTAATTATTAACCGTCAAGGGGATACCTATTCAGTCTTAACTAATTGGCACGTAGTAAACTCTAGTAACCCCTTAATTTTAACGGTGGACGATCAGCAGCATCAATTGCTAGAAGCACCGCAAAAGTTGGGTAATTTAGATTTGGCAATACTCCATTTTACGAGTGAGGTTGAATATCCTGTCGCCCCAGTTAAGTCCACTATGCCCCAAGTTGGAGATACAGTCTATGCGGCAGGGTTCCCCTTGGAAATCAACCGCTCAAGTAGCTTAGAATTAGGCAACGATGCCTTTCGCTTAACTCAGGGTCAGATATCAATTATTCCCGACAAATCTTTGCCCCAAGGATATCAATTAGGCTATACCAATGATACTGCCGTTGGTATGAGCGGCAGTCCCATTTTTAATGCTGAAGGTTCAGTAGTGGCAATTCATGGACGGGGCAAATATCGCGATCCTGCTTTTGGCGTATATATTTTTGAGGATGGCAGCGAACCTAATCCTGAACAGTTATCACAAATGATTAAGTCTAGCTGGGGAATTCCCATTAGTACTTATGCTGAACTATTAAATTAGTCTTGACGAGCGACCCACAGCTTCACAGCGCATTCGCCAAACTCCCGCATATACGCGCGAGTTTGGCACAATTAAGGCGATCGGCAAAATGGTTACGGTTAGAGTAGAAAATAACCAGGAGTTCCTATATGAACTAACTTAAATTTAGCTTTTAGCTTACTTAACTTTAATAGCGATAAAACATGAAAGGAAGTTCACGTCCTCCTCTGAGAATTGAAGTAAGTGCATCAGGGGTAGAATCAAACCTATCAGGCTGAGAATCAAACCTGTTAGGTCGAAATATCTCTTTTCTCAGGGTTTGACGAGTTAATGAAGTGGGAGGGGCTTTATAGCGTCTGATGTATGCCGTATAATCTATGCCGATTTCATTATCAATAAAGTAAGAGCTATCAATCAAGCCTGAATCACTAGTAACCTGGTTATTTTCTCCTAAAATATAGAGGGTATTATCTAAGGGCAAGCCTGTATTGAAAAGATTAGAGTTAACACCATTAGGCTTGACAATCCTTTGAGATTTACTACTACCAGAGTTAGTCTTAGGCGATCGCTTTTGACTAACATTGCAAATATCGCTTAAATCTGTCAGTTGTCCTGAATTGTCGATAATATAGCATTCTGGACGTTCTTGTGCTACCACTACAGGAGTCAATGCACCCACAAAACCCAGGCTGGATAGAAATATTGTTAGTAAAGATTTATAAGTCATCGGTCTAACTTTTGATAAAGGATAACAGTATATTTACTGATAACTTCATTGTAACTTTAAAATAGACGAATATATTACTAACATATATTTACATTTGGTAAGTTAAATAACAAGCGATCGCGTGCATCAGTAAATTGGAGCTAGGAGATAGTGATTGAATTTGAGCTGAATTTTATAACTAAATATAGATGCGACAATCAATTTGCTTGTCTATGTTGGGAATAATTATTCTTATTAATCGCAAAAATCTCAAATTGCCCTCGACGGTCTGCATGAAATTGCGATTACATTATTAATAAGAGAATGTTTAATCTAAAAAATGGCTGCAACTGACTTTAAAGATTATTATCAGATATTAGGCATTAGCAAAAATGCGACGGCTGAAGAGATTAAGAAGGCATATCGTAAGTTAGCACGAAAATATCACCCCGACCTTAATCCAGGCAATCAGCAAGCCGAAACGAAATTTAAAGAAGTAAATGAGGCTCAAGAAGTACTGTCTGACCCTGAAAAACGGCGAAAATATGACCAATATGGTCGATATTGGCAGCAGGCAGCTCAGGGAAACCCTGCATCAGGATATAGCTCAGGAGCTGGCGGATTTAATAATGTTGATGTTGGTGGTTTTGATTTTGGTCAGTATGGCAATTTTGAAGAGTTTATCAACGAAATTTTAGGACGTAGTCGGGGTCAAAGCAGAAGCAGCTATAGTTACCAGAGTTCTTCGCCTGGGGGCTTTGGCGGATTTGCAGATAGCTATAGTAATACGACAGCGCAAGATAGCGAAGCGGCAATTGTCCTTACTTTCTCCGAAGCCTTTAACGGCACTCAAAAACAATTTCGCTTAGGCTCGGAAACGGTAAAAGTTCGTATTCCTCCTGGAGCAAAAACTGGTAGCCGTCTAAGAATTAAAGGTAAAGGACAACCTAGTCCTTTTTCACAACAGCGAGGAGATTTATATCTTAATATTGAACTTCAATCTCATCCTCTGTTCAAATTCGATGGAGACAATTTGGTGGCAGAAATTCCCATTACTCCCGAAGAGGCGGTATTAGGGGCGGAAATTACTGTCCCAACTCCTGAGGGAAAGGTAACGATGAAAGTTCCTTCAAAAGTAGATTCTGGTCAATCATTAAGATTAAAAAATAAAGGTTGGCGCCAACCCAATAATCAGCGCAGTGATTTGATCGTCAAACTAAAAATAGTCACTCCTAAAGACTTGAGTAAAACAGAGCAAGAATACTATCAAAAGCTACAGCAAGTCAGTAGCTATAACCCTCGTAAAAGTTTGGAGGATATAAGATTATGAACAGTCTATATTCTCACCTGGGAAAATAGGATAGACATCAACGAGCTTGAGTCTATCCTCAAAGTCCGTGAAGAAACACCCAAGCTGGTTCCCATCGAGTTACTGATTCTCAGTGCTTGCAAAACCGCTCAGGGAGATGGACAAGGAGCATTAGGATTAGCAGGTATGGCGCTGCGTTCTGGAGCTAGAAGTACCATTGGCTCTTTGTGGAGCATCAGCGATGAATCTACAGCAAAGCTGATTGAAGAAATTTATCAGCAACTAAAGCTAGCAAAAAACAAAGGAGAAGTATTGAGACAGGCACAACTAGCGCTTCTTAAATCCCAAGAGTATAGCCACCCTTATTTTTGGTCGCCATATGTTTTAGTTGGCAACTGGCAGTGAACCTCCCGCTCTTTTAGAAGGCAAAGGGCAGAAGACAAATAACAGCAAACAATGTTTTCAGATCGCGCAATTTGATAAGCTAAAAGCTGCAACCTGCGTAAGCGTCCGCAAGTCGAAGACTAAGCAGGTAAGCGACGCTAGTACAGAGGCGCGAATGCGCCGTTCTTGGGCGGTACCCCGCCCTGCGCCAAAAGCTATTAAAAGGTGCGATCTAAATCACTAATTACCAATTTTTTCTGCTATTAAATTTTCAATAAATTGTTCTTCCTCTTCAGCAGAATTAAAGGATGGTGGAGTCTTCCAATCTAATCTTGAGTGGTACTCCTCAAAAATATCTTCATTACTTGGATCTTCATGAAACAACTTGTCTATTTCTTCATTGCTTAGTTTTTTCAAATATTCAATTGACATATCTAAACCTTCCCGCTTCGTTAATTTCTACTTTTATTCTACGATTTTCTTCTGTCTCAATTATGATTAATTTTAACCTTGCAGAATACTGAAAAACATTTATTTTCAACCCTTTCCTGGTTAAAAACTGAGCCAGAATACAAGCCTTTATTGCCTGTCTTGATGTCATCAATTTTCTTTTTCCTCAATATTAATTATTAGCCAAAACCTGAAGATCATCCCGCCAAATACGCTCCTTCTCAGTGTAATTCTCTTCGTTTATATCATGTGACGAAAGGTGGGAATTTCCCCCAGAAACAAAAAAATCAAACATTAGCTTAAGTAGTTGGGCGATCGCTAATCCACGATCAGCAGCCTCCCTATGGATATCTTCGTGGAGGCTGGGAGGTACAGAGATTTTAGTATCTGGTAGATCATTAATACTGGGTGGGAAAAGGAAAGATTTGATGCTGCGATGGGTAATTTTGTCGGGAGCGATCGCTTCTGTTACGCTGCGCCACCCTTCGATTAATTCTTCTCCTGCTAAACTCGAAAGTGCAATCGCTTGTGAAATATTAGTAGGCAAA
>JBCCDL010000333.1:0-6706 GCA_039030815.1 Cyanobacteria bacterium P01_A01_bin.83
AACGTAATTACCGAAGGTGGTGGAGTGGTTAAGTTTTCCACTCCCGTACAGCATATCGAAGTAGAGAATCATCAAGTAGTTGGTGTTTATGCCAAAGGCGAAATCTATCAAGCAGACAACGCCTATATTAGCGATCTTGACCCCAAGCTAACTATTAAATTAATGCATGACGCGCTAGCTATAAGCAAGCAAGAATATCGTCGCCTAACTGATTATGAGTATTCTGCAAGTGCCTTTAATATCTATCTTGGTTTGGATGCTGGCTTTAAATCTACAGATTATAGCATTGGTAACTGGAACATTTGGTACTATCCCAACGGTAATCTTAACCAAGCCTATCAACAGCAGCTAAAGGGTAATCTGGAACATCCTTGGATCTTTTTATCTTGTCCTACTTTAAAATCAAATGAACCAGGAATGTGTCCCGATGGACACCACATTTTGGAAATTACTACTGTCTGTCCCTACGAACCATTTAAGAAACTTCACCAAACAGATCTTTCGGCATACAAAGCGCAGAAACGGGCAGTATATCAACAGCTAATGAACAGCGTGCGCGATCTAATTCCCGATATTGATCGCCATATCAGGATGAAAATCTTTGGTACGCCAACCACTAGCGAATATTATCTCGGACAGCCAGAAGGCAATATGTACGGTGCAAAACTGATTCCCCAACAGGTAGGTTTAAATCGTTTGGGTTACAAAACCGAATTACCAAATTTATATCTAGTAGGTGCAACTGCTGGCTATCCTAGCGTACCTGGGGTGATTAGCAACGGTATGGATGTGGTGGAGATGTTAACGGGAGAATCAATTCGTAATCGGCATTTATTCGGTAGGGGCGAACGGCGGTTCGCCCGTACTCGGTAGTTCATAAAGAGGTAACTATGTTCAAGAAAATATTAGTAGCGTTAGATCGCTCATCAGAAGCATCTGTAATATTAGATTCTGCTTTAGCCATTGCCAAAGTAGAATCTAGCGAGATTCTATTAGTGCATTTTATTGATTGGCAAATGCAGGATGTATCACCTTGGATTGGTATTGGTACTCTATATGATGTCGATTTGTCTGGAGAACGTTACGATTGGAGTCGCCAACACCTGAAAAAAGAAGTTGAAATAGCTAATGACTGGCTGAAAACTATGGCTGAAAAAGCCAATCAGTCTGGTATCACTTGTAGCTATGAGTGTCACGTTGGTAATTGCAACCTGGGAATTAGCGATCGCGCTAAAGATTGGAACGCAGATGTATTGGTAATTGGTCGTCGGGGACGCAAAAATATTTCTGAAATGCTGTTAGGTAGCGTTAGCAACTATGTGATTCATCATGCCCCTTGTTCTATTTTGGTAGTTCAGGGAAGTGAAGTTGTAGAAGCCGATAGCAATGAACTATCTGTTGTAAATAAGGCTGGTGATTAGATGTCGAGAATAAATTCAATTAATTATCGAGACAAGATAATGGCTTTATGGACGGTGTTTTTACTCGGAACGCTGTTTCATACTCAGTTGGCATTAATGCCCATATTTCATGGTATTAATGTAGCGATTATGAGTCATCACCATCAAGGAACGGCAACTATGGCAGAAATCGAGCCTATTTTGTGGGGAATGTTACTATTTTTTGCTTTACCAATGCTAGCAATAATCGGTACGGCTTTCTATCGTTTCAAGCGTTGGCGCACCCTGCATTTTGGTTTGACTCTAGTATATACAGTTCTGAATTTGGCTCATTTAATTGCCGATCTGTTAGTAGATCCAATCGCCTGGTATCAAATTGCTTTGATGTCATTGTTGTTTGCAGTTGGTATTTTGTTAAATATTGTTTCTTATCAATGGCTGAAGGTTGGGATTCGCGATCGCAGAGTTGTAACTGTGAAATGAATGTTGCTTCCTGAAAACCCATCCAATCAAGTGAAGACAGCAATAAGTTTTACAAGTCAAAACAATTGATTTTGTTGCCAAAGATTGTAGGAAACAAAATTTCTGAGAAATGATGGTGATACTTTGCCAAATCCCGTAAATTCCTCTCTTTCGATTTCTAATTCTCCTCCTTGCCAAGCCATAATTTCTGGACACCAGTTTTCTTCGTTTTCAACTTCTTCCAAAAGCTGTCCGACCGCTTTGATAATGAAAGCGTTTTACTCTTAACATCATAATTGGGAGATAAGATATATTTTTCTAGTCTGCGAGCTAGATCGTCAGGAAGATGTACCGAAATATTCACAGATATTTACCTATGACACATCACACATAGCATACCGAACATTTAACAGTGAAGTCTTGACATAGGCGATCGCCGAGATCTCAAAAATACTAAACCCCCAAATAAATACCAAGCGATCGCGCTGTCTGAACCAGTAAACCATTGGCATCAACGGGATTAGGGCAAATACCTAACTGGTGACGTTGTTTGATATGCTCGACCGCTTTATCTAGAGATTGAATTTGTACTGTACCGTTTTGCCAGACTACTAGTTGGTTGTATTTTTCATCGGCAATTAGGTCTACAGCTTTTTTAGCAAAGGTAGCAGCCAACAGGCGATCGTAGGAGGATGGCGTACCGCTACGTTGAATGTGTCCTAAGACGAGCGATCTCGTTTCTAATTTATCAAGGTCGCAAAACTCTGGTTTATTAGTCAGGCATAGTTTGTGGCTGATTTCGTTAATCTGAAGAGACAAATAGTCTGCAATTCCCTTTTGTCTTTCTCCTGCATGATTTTTAACTCCTTCGGCAATGACAATTAGGGCAAATTTACGACTTAAAGAGCGCAGTTTGGCAATGTGAATGCAAATATCGGTCACTAAATTGGGGGTTATCTGGGGTATTAGTTCGGGAATGAGAATAATATCTGCACCACCTGCAATACCCGAAGATAATGCCAAGTGTCCTGCATTACGCCCCATCACTTCCACAATCATCGTGCGGTCATGACTGGCAGCAGTAAAAGTTAAATCGTAAAGTGCCGATGTCACCTTATCTACCGCCGTATCAAAACCCACCGATCTTTCAGTAAATGGTACGTCATTATCAATGGTTTTGGGGATTGCCACCATGTTCCAATTTCCTTGCTGTGCCAAGTCGTAGATAATATCGATACTGCCGTCTCCTCCCACGGCAATTAAAGCATCGAGTTTAAGATCTCTATAACCCTTGATAATGGCACGAGCGATCGCTTTATCTTCGGGATGACCTTTGCTTAATGAGCCAAGAATGCTGCCACTGAGAAATTGCAAAATATCGATGCCGTGCAGAAATCCTGGCATATCGTAGCCATGTTCTTTAAGCTGCAAATCTTGAGAATGGCACTTACCGTTTTCCAGTCTTAAAAAACCATCCGTACCATAGGGAATGCCGTATACTTCCCAGCCCTTTTGACTGGCACATTTAACTACAGCACGAATAATCGCGTTCAAGCCAGGGCAATCCCCCCCACTAGTCAAAATTCCAATTCTTTTCATTAGGTTTTAAGTAATAACTAACAACTAACGATTAGCCAAATTAAAGTAAGGATTGTAAGTTTGGACGGCTTTAAGATACTGAACTCGTTCAAAAATATCAGGGTCGGGACAATTTATCTGGCTCATGCTGCCCTGTAGTTGATTGATAGAGTCATATTCTTTGACTTCCAACCATTCAACCAATTCTTTTTCAATCTTGCCTAGCTGTTCGATACCGTGACTGAGCAAGACACTGACCAGCATGGTGACATTTGCCCCCACCATCATCATTTTGATGACATCGTGGGCAGTACGAATACCGCTAGTAGCGGCAAAATCGACGGGAAGAGTGCCATATAGAATAGCAATCCAGCGCATTGGCAGGCGGTTTTCCCTGGCAGTACTTAACAGCAAATTTGGTTCTGCTTCTAGAGACACTAGATCGATATCTGGCTGGTAGAAACGGTTGAATAAAACTAAGCCATTTGCCCCTACATCGCTGAGACGTTTTGCCATATTAGCCATATTGCTAAAGAAGGGACTGAGTTTAACCGCTACGGGTAGATCGACCGAATTCTTAACCGCACGAACGATGTCGAAATAGTTTTGTTCGACTTGTTCCCCCGTTAAATTTAGATCTGTAGGAATAGAATAAATATTTAGCTCGATCGCATCGGCACCCGCCTGTTCTACCTGTTGGGCATAGTTACTCCAAGCACCGATAGTAGAACTATTGAGACTGGCAATAATGGGAATGTCAACGGCACGTTTTGCATAACGAATTTGTTCGAGATAACCTTCCGAACCGACATGAAAGACTTCACGGTCTGGGAAGTATGAAGTTGCTTCTGGATGGCTTTCGGCATTATGGGCAATATGATGATAGAGAGCGTAGCGTTCTTCAAGTAATTGTTCTTCAAATAGCGAATGTAAGACTATTGCCGATGCCCCTGCATCTTCCAAGCGTTTAACATTACTAATATCTTCAGTCAGAGGTGCTGCTGCACCAACTACTAAAGGCGATCGCAATTCTAGTCCGAGATAGGTTGTAGAGATATCTACCATTGGGTTCACCTCTGGGTCTTTTCTTTAAATTAAGCGAATCTTTTGAGGATGTTGTGAAGGGGTTCGGTGTTAATTATTAATTGTTAATTGTTAATTTTTGGTGGTTAATTCAGTTATTGACGACTAGAAATATACGACGAACAACTTACAATTAACTTATAAAACAAATCTGGCGATCGATAGCTTATCGTTTGGAATCAAAAAGCAAATGTTAAATGAAAATCTGGAATCGTTTCAGGCAAATTAAGGTTTCAAAACAATCTAACCGTAACCAACCCAAGCTTTATGGCACTTTTGAAGGGGTATTTAAACCGACCCTGTTGACTATCTTGGGCGCGATTATGTACCTGCGCGTCGGTTGGGTTGTAGGAAACGCGGGTTTGGTGGGGGGAATTCTGGTAATTTTGGCTGCGGTGAGTATTACCCTAGCTACGGGTTTGTCTTTAGCTTCGATCGCCAGTAATACCCGTCTGTCAGCAGGAGGACCCTATGCCATGATTGCTAAGGCATTAGGTTTGGAAGTTGGTGCTGCCATTGGGATTCCTTTGTTTCTCTGTCAGGCTTTTGCGGTGGCGATGTATGTTTTTGGCTTTCGCGAGGGTTGGTTGAATATTTTCCCGCAGCATTCTCCCCTGTTGGTAGACTTGGGAGTATTTATTTTGGTATTTACCATTGCTTCGGTTGGTGCGAGTTGGGCGTTTCGCATTCAATATTTAGTGATATTGGCGATCGCTATTTCTTTAATTTCGATCTTTGCCAGTCCCCTGTTTTGGCAGTCACAGCAAGAACTAGTCTTATTCGGCGATTTTCCTGGCTCATTGGAGACGGAATTTGTGGGCATTTCTTTTTGGGGCGTATTTGCAGTGTTTTTTCCTGCGGTGACGGGGATTATGTCGGGAGTTAATATGTCTGGGGAACTGCAAAACAGTCGAATTAATATTCCTAGAGGTACGCTGGCTGCAATTGGAGTTAGCAGCGTTGTTTATTTGGCTTTGTGTTACTGGGTGGCTAAAGTTGCCTCTCCCCAAGAATTGGTTAATAACTACACTATTGCGATCAATAAGGCTTGGTGGCAGCCTGGTGTGCTGCTGGGTTTATTGGCAGCTACTTTTTCGGCTGCTTTATCTTCTTTAGTCGGCGCACCTCGCATTTTGGTAGCACTGGCACGAGATAACGTGATACCCCAGAGTAGATGGATTGCTAAATTATCTGGTAACGGCGAACCCCGTCGAGCAATTTTTCTCAGTAGCTTATTTGTGGTGGGGGCATTAATGCTGCGGGATCTAAATGCGATCGCGCCTTTGATTACCATGTTTTTTTTGATTACCTATGCTGCTCGTTCGTTTGCCTGCGAAAAAATCGTCCTGGCGCGATTAAAATCGTCGGGATGTACCGCGTCCAACCAACCAAAGCCTAATCCTGTCTCTTTAGTTTGACCTGTAAACTCACACCAGCTTTGACTTACAAAGGTACAACAGGCATTTTCATCCGTCACCCAAACCATCATTGGAGCATTATCTGCCATATTGCGAAATCTTTGTTCGCTCTCACGTAAAGCTACTTCAGCTTGTTTGCGATCGCTAATATCGGTAATCGAACCCGCCATCCGTATTGCTTGTCCTGCTTTGTTCCAGATTGCCTGACCTCTAGCGTTAAACCAGCAGTAGTCTCCTTGTTTAGTTTGCAGGCGATACTCAACATTGTAAGGAACACGACGTTCGAGATGATTTTGCACTGCTGCTAAAACTGGTTCACTATCTTCTGGATGCAGTTTGGACGACCAAGCTTCAAACAGATTGGGCATTTCGCCCTCTGTGTAGCCGATCATTGCCTTAAATCGGGGTGCATAGAATACTTCGTCGGTAATAATATTCCAGTCCCACAAACCATCGCGAGAACCTCTAACCGCCAGGTCGAAACGTTCTTGGCTTTCTTTAAGCAGAGTTTCGGCTAGTTTGCGTTGGGTAATATCAGTAGAGTTTCCATCTACCCGTAGGGGTTTGTTATCATCATCACAGGTAAGATTAGCACGGTCTAACAACCAACGGATTTCCCCATCGGGACGTACAATGCGGTATTCCATTTCGCAGCTACCCTGTTCGATAGTTTTATGGGGAAACTCGCTGACGCGATCGCGATCGTCAGGATGTACTACCTCTAACCAAAAAGATGGATTATCGTAAAATTCCGCTACTGAATAA
>JBCCDL010000334.1:0-6696 GCA_039030815.1 Cyanobacteria bacterium P01_A01_bin.83
AACAATTCTCTTGTCAAAAGTTGGATTTTTAATCGTAAAGTTCTCACTAATGATCATTTGAGTTAAAAAACCATCTTCCACTGGTAAACCAGGTGGCATCCAGATATTTTTTAATGCCGAAGCACGAGCGCAGTAAAGCTGCCCGCAAATGAATAGTTGACCTTTATTAGAAGATTTAGAAACTGCTACAGATAACTTTTCTAAAAGATTTGTGTTTGGCTTAATTTCAACATCTTTGATTGGTTGATCTAAAGCAATCCAATATTCTGGATTTTGAATTAACACATCTAGCATTTTTGCTAAGGTATGACGATCATGTAGCTCAATATCGGCATCCATTAGGAAAAAAAAGTCGGTATCCAAACTAGAAAACTGATGGACAAATAAATTCCAAGCATTACTTTTTCCTGCTTCTTCTACTTCTACAACTCGCCACTGAATTGATGATGAATTATCTTCTGATGCTAATTTATTTAGGGTAGCACGCGTTACTGCTGCCGTGTTATCAGTGCTTCCGTTAGAGACAACAATTATTTCAATAGTGTGTTGAGAATCAATATTGCTAATTAAACTTTGTTGCAATAATGTTTGTAAAAGAATTGGAATACAATCTGATTCATTATGCGCCAGAATACCAATGCTTAGTTTCATAGTGATTCCTCGGTATTTACTCTCGGTTAGGGATCAATCTGTGACAATTTATAATTAACCAATTTTCAATGAGATATAGAATCAAGTAATAATCAATTTATAGATCCTGTAACAAAATGCTATCAAAAATAATATTTTGTGTTTTTTTACAAGCCATACTCAAATTAATGATAATAATCAATAAACTATCTAATTGCGGTCTTCAAATTCATAGAATACAAATTTAAGTTTAGTTGATTATAAATTACCTAATCTCTGTTACTTGCTGACTCTGGTACTCTCTTCCGTATATATGGAATACCCCTTTACTTTATGCAGTTTGCCCAACGTTATCTGAGATGTATTCATACATTATGAGAACCACCATAGCTAATTAAATGACAACAAAAGATAGTAGCTAGTTAAAATCATTAACTGCTACTTTTCATGATCAATAATAGCTTATATAGCTAGCTCAATGTGAGTGCGATCGCCCTGTTTACAATAACTATTTATATTGTTTATAGTATCTATATTTTAGTATCTTCAATAACAACTATGCTTCAGAGAGGTAGTTACGCTTCTTGAACGGCGCGGACGCGCCGTTGCGCGTATGCGCTGTCCCGCATGTGCGCGCTGCATCGCTTTATTGAACATGAAATAGTTGAGGCAGGGATTAGGGAAATACACTTTTCAAGTAGCTATATTTGTTTTGCGTTTTTTGAGGTAGACCTACTTAAGTAAAGATGTATGCTTTAATATTTTTGGCGATTCGTGTTGTATATCTTTGCTTAAAGTAACCGCTATCTAAACAACAAAACGGGAATACTAGAATTACGCAACACTTGAGCTGTAGTACTACCAATAATTAGATAGCGAATGCGACTATGACCATAAGCGCCCATAATCAATAGATCAATCTGATTAAAGGCAATATACTTTTCTATTTTTGCTTTGGCATCGCCTTGAAGAAGTCTCACAGTTGGCTTATAACCAGCCTGAGTAGTAGTATCTTGAGCCGCAGTTAAATGCTGCTGGGCTGTTTCAGTTTTGCCTGTGTCAATAGTAATAATGTGCAATTCTAATCCTTCAAAGAGAGGAGATTGATTAAGATAGTTAAGTGCTTTTTGGCAACTTTTGCCACCGTCATAGGCTAACAGAATTCGCTTAACAGGCTTAAACCTTCTGGGGGTAACTAAGCAAGGTTTGTGGCTCGAACGGATAATACGCGCTAGATTAGCACCGAGGTGTTCTGAGGCATAATTAGCATTTTCTCCTCGTTTTCCCAAAATAACCAAGTCGCTGCCCTGTTCTAACTTCTGAAATAAATCGACTAAAAACCCCGTTTCATGAGTCAGCTTGACTCTAGCTAACTGGCTGTTACTAAAAAAATCCTGGGCTTCTTTTAGGATAATCTCGGCTCGACGGTGGTTGACCTTTGCCTTAGCAGCTTCTAATTCTACTAATTCATTTAAAAGCTGCTGATAAGAATCGATGCCAATATTGCCTGAAAAATCATTAGTCTGTACCGCCTGTTCATCACGACGGTTGGTAACATAAAGAATCTCAAGATCAATCTCAGTTTTTTGTGCTATCCAGGCAGCATATTGATAACTAACCTGAGAATATGCTGAACCATCGGTGCATAAAAGAATTTTTTTCATTTTTGATTATTCCCGAGCATAATATTGGCAAGACCCCAAAGAAACCCTGAGTATATATAGCCGTACAAAGTTAAGTTAGTATAGTACAGAAGTTAACGGTTCGTGAGTAGCAAGTAGCAAGTATTTTGATTTAAATACGTAGTACTATAAACAAGTAACTGGGAAAATAAAGACTAATGACTAGCCAAATTTTCCCAAGAATCTGATTTATCATGCACGGCTAGTTTGTCAACCAAAGTGGAGCTGTCTTGGTTCAAACCTACTACTTCAACTTCCGCACCATTACGGCGGAAATTTATGACAATCTTATCCAAAACAGCGATCGCCGATTGCTCCCAAAGATGAGCATGAGTCAAGTCAATTTTGACTGATTCGACATCTTCCCTAAAGTCAAAAGCGTTAATAAAATCATTATACGAGTCAAACGTTGCTACGCACGCTGGAGCGTGCCGCCTTTGGTCAGGAAAGTCGAGGCTCTCCAGAGCCTGGCAACAGGGGTGTGGAACGCATCTCTTAGACAGTGGATGTCTAAGCTCTACTTCCTTGACAAGTTCGCGTAAGCATACTGGTTCGATGAAGCAACTTGGGCAGATGAAGCGTCAAAAATCCCAACAGCACAACGCGAAGTTAGAAACCCCAACTTCAGCCTCAGCAAAGTTGTGGTAGTTCATTTTAGTTTTTTGCCAGATTGTAGCTGAAAAACAGCCAGATGCTCATTTCCTTGACGACGGGCAATTGAATCTTGAGCTACTTGAAATACAATTGGTTCAAAATAAGGCGTAAAGTAGTCTAAAACTTCTTGTGGCTTAACTCCAAACGGAGGACCCCCATGTCGGTTATGAGTATAAAACATTGCTATTAACTTACCTTGGGGGCGCAAAATACTTTTAACTACCTCTACATATTGCGATCGCAAATTGGGATCAATTGCACAAAAACAAGTATGTTCTAATACATAGTCAAAGCTGTTGACAAACTCTTGATCCAAATTAAAGATATCCTGTTGAATAAACTGCGCTTTTATATTTTTAGCTTGTGCATTAGCAGTAGCTTCGGCGATCGCAGGAGTGGCAAAATCAAACCCAATTACCTCAAATCCAGCCTCTGCAAATAACAAAGCGTCATGACCTCTACCACAGCCTAATACAGCCATCTTTCCAGGCTCAGGAGCATCAACTGAAGCTAGTAAATTGACGAATGGAGGGGCAGGACAACCTAAATCCCAGCGATCGCCTCCTGATTGATATTTTTCTGACCAAGCTTGAGCCGTTAAATTATTCATAAATGAAAAAAATAAAAATTATATTTTTTTTTAAGAATAACCAATGCTAGAGCGATCGCTTTTATTATTAGCAGTTTGTTGACTGTCAACAGGCATGTCATCGTTATACTTTTCTTGGTTGTAATAATACAGGGTACGTATTGGATAAGGAATACCAATATCAGCATCATCTAAAGCTTCCTTAATTGCCATGATTGCCCTTGTTTGTGTCTGTCTTACTTGAGGTTGTCTGGGATTAGTCCAATAGCGCACAATAAAATCGATAGAACTATCACCAAACCCCACCAAATCAATTTCTGCGGGTTTACTATCTAAGACTCCATCTACTCTTTCAATCGTTCTTTGTAAGATACTTTTAGCTTGAGGTAAAGAAGTATTATAATCTACACCAACTGCCAAATCAGTACGACGATGTTCATAAGCTGTTCTTACCTGCACCGCACTGGTAAATACTTCTGAATTGGGCATTAAAACTCTTTCGCCATTGTACGAGCGAAGTTTAGTAGTGCGAATGTCTATCGCTTCTACGGTGCCTTCATAGCCACCTACAATAATTTGATCGTCAATCCGAAATGGTCTTTGAATTAAAATTAAAATTCCTGATAAAAAGTTTTTAAATATATCTTGGAAAGCAAAACCAATTGCAACCGAACCTAACCCCAAAGTGGCAATAATATCGCCCAATCGTAACCCTGGAAAGGCAATTACACAAGCAAGAACAATCCCTAAAATCCAGGTGCTAATATGGGCAGACTTACACAGTAACGATTGTAATGATTTGCTTTTTAAAGTCTTTCTTCCTATTTTAGTAGCAATTTTTCTAGCGAAATGAGCCGCATAGCGAGTCAGACAAATAATAATTAAGGCAGTAATTAATGCTGGAAAAACTTTAACTGTGCTGCCAATTAAATCTTTTATACTTTCAATAACAGTATTGATTATTGTGTTCATATATTCCGAGAAAATTTGAATTTTATTTTAATTAATTTTATGTCTTTAATTTTTAGCAATTATCCATACTGCATGAACAATTCCAGGAATATATCCTAGCAGGGTTAGTAAAATATTGATCGCTAATTGCGCACTAAAACCTGTTTGTAAAAACACCCCTAAAGGTGGCAAAAATATTGCACAAATAATTCTGATAATATCCATTGTTTTATTTTTGTTAGGGTTAATTAAAAGTTGAAGTTTATATTTTTACTATTTAAATTTGTCCCCAGGGTTTTCCGAGGCACTATTTAATTCTGCCCAAGCTACCTTGAAACCTTGTTTCATTTCTGTCCAGGCTGATTCACTCTTTCTGCTATGATTTCTGAAACTTTGTCTGAGGGGCATCTCTTTTAGTATAAAGTGCCAACTTATCTTGATATTCTATTTGGGCATCAGCCTTTACTTATTCACTTTTAGCTTTTAGCTCATCAATTTGAGCATTAAGTTTATCTAACTGTGCCTCAAATTTTGCTTGATATGCTTGTTTAGTATCATTTGTCACTACGATAAACTCCTTGACCCCAGAAATTTTAATAAATCATCCACAAAACGAAGTTATCACAAACATTTCAGTAAAGAATCATGCTAAGGAAATAACTTGTAGATTATGGATTCACGTAAGTCTAACTAAAGATAGACATATAGAATTCATACTGCATAAAAGCTACAGCAAGGTATAAAAAAAGGGATTAGGGATACCTCTGTTAAGGTGAGGGTTTGTACTAAGACAATTTAGTAATGTTCAACGAAATAAAAGGGTTATCGAAAATTTTTGGGATTCGTAGAGTGGGCATTGCCCACCCTACCACTACGTAAAAACTATAACGTGGTATAAAAAAAGGGATTAGGGATTAGGCATTGAGGATAAAATTCACATTCTGGTCTTATAAATTATAGGAATTAATTTTTATTAAATAACTTCTTAATCTTAATCGACGAATGATGCAACTATGATTATTTAGTATCTAGCCAATTCCAATCAAGATTATGTCATACAGAGCATTAGCCACAGATTTTGATGGCACGATTGCCACCGAGGGAAAAGTTTCTCAAACTACTTACTTAGCACTCCAGCGCTGGCAGCAGTCTGGGAGATCGCTAATTATGGTGACAGGAAGACGACTTGATAATCTATATAGTGTGTTTCCAGAAGCTAAAACATTTGATTGTGTTGTAGCAGAGAATGGAGCATTATTGTCTTTTCCTACTGAAGATGAGATCATTTTACTCGGTGATGCTCCACCAGATAACTTAATTGCAGCTTTACAGAATAGGCAGGTTAAACCATTGAAAGTCGGACAAGCAATTGTCTCCACAGAAGTTCCTCATGATTCGACCGCGCTCAAAGTCATTCAAGAGTTGAATCTGCCTTGGCAAATTAGCTACAATAAGGGTGCAGTAATGCTGCTTTCTCAGGGAGTTGACAAGGAACTAGGTTTGAAAACTGCTTTAAGTAAAATGAACCTGTCTTCCGATGAAGTAGTGGCAGTTGGCGATGGTGAGAACGACCTGCCTCTAATAAATTTAGGTGGTTTGGGGGTATCGGTGAGCAACGCTCTCCCAGTACTCAAGCAAGCTTCAGATTGGGTAATGAGCAAAAGTTGCGGTGATGGTGTTGCCGAGTTGATCGAAAAGCTGCTCTAATATTGCTCTAATATTAGAGATATATTGTTATCAGTAGAGAAATCGAGCAATTCTGAATCAGCAATAAATAATAGTTTAATAGTTTTAAGCTTAAGGTTATTAGCGTCTACCTCTCCAGTGTCTATCATGCCTTCTGCGAGAAAAATTGCGTCTGTGACGACGGTGATTCCGTCTGGAGTGATGCTCATCTCTGTGATGCTCATTAAATTCATCATGATTTCGATGACGATCATGGTTACGATGTTGTTGATGTCGATGATGTCCCTTCTTCTGACGCAACAGGTTAAATATATTTGCCTCAGCAGGCGTAACTGCCCCAAAGGCAAGCAAAAACGCTAAAACTAAGGTGGACAATTTGGAAAATTTCATGCTGATATCCTTTAGCAAAGTTTGCTAATCGCTACATTAAACAAGATAGATTGATGAGCTTAATTATTCCTTGGCGGAATCTGAGGATAACTATAGAATTAAATTCCATTTAGT
>JBCCDL010000335.1:0-6688 GCA_039030815.1 Cyanobacteria bacterium P01_A01_bin.83
AGTAACTTGCCAATCAAAGGAGAAGGAGGCAAATTAAGGCTATTGATTAAATCGTTTCCCGTAATTAAACTTTGGGGATGAGCCACTAAATCGGCGGGGTCTAGATAACGCTTAATTAAAGGTTGGATAATTTCTAAGGTGACTCCTGTAGCGATCGCTCTAGCAATTAAAACAGGGAAAATATCCTTGACTTCTAAGAACCAATGATACTGTTCTCTTAGACTCATGTGACCAGTCATTTGCTGTAGGGTCGGCAGAAATTTAACGGTTTTAACCACCGTTTTAATAATTGCGCGGGCATATTTCAATTGTTTTAATTCCGCTTCGGCAATAGTAGCTTTAGGAGTAACTAAAGTCGCCAAATGAGCCATTAATGGTAACTCAGATTGCGTCAAGCCGATATCACGACAATACTCAATCCCTTTGGCTACGGCTGACAATTGACCTTCATTAACTTGCTTTGCATAAGGTAGCCAAAAACAAAATAAGCCATCTTCTATCGCCGTTGCTAGCCATTTACTACCCTGCGGGGCAGCCAAAAGATAGTCTAATTCAGCTTGAACCCTCTCCCCTGCCACCGTTTTTAATAAAGAAATGCGATCGCAAATTGCGGTTCTAGTATCAGTTTCAATCTTAAAATTCAACTGTGCTGCCTGACGATATGCCCTGAGTAATCTCAGCGGATCGTCTTCGAGGTTTTGAGCAGAAACCATGCGCAAGATTCCTTGCTGTAAGTCCTCGAACCCGCTTAAAGGATCAACAAGTTTTTGCTGTCGAATATTGTATGCCAGGCTATTAATCGTGAAGTCTCTACGGTTTAAGTCCGCATTCAAACTTGCTCCTTCTTGCCTTGCTAGATCTAGAGTTCCCTGGTCAAAAACCACCCTGGCAATTGATCGCTCTCGATCCAAAACCACAAACCCAGCACCATAAAGATTGGCGATTTCCCTGGCAGTAGCGATCGCACCTTGGGGTAAAACAAAATCTAGATCTATCGGAGTTTTGTAGCGCTTCAATAAAGCATCGCGAACCGAACCTCCTACCAAATATGCCGTTTCGGGTAGTTGAGCTAAATCACAAGGCAAAGGTATGTTCGCTAGATATGATTTTATTTGGTCTAGGTTCATTTAATATTTATTTAAAATAATTTATATAAAATATCTTTTCTTCTTAGCTATAGTCTGAGCTAGATTAACAATTAAAGCATGAAGCTACGGTGAGAAAAATATGTGTATCTGTATTAACTGCCACTATGTTGATCGTTGCCAAACCTATAATGCAGTGGAGACTCAGCATCAACAACCCCATTTGACCGAAAATCCCACCTTTGAACCGATTGAACCAAGTATCAACGTCAACATTCGTACCGCAGGGGAGACGATTGAAATGGAATGGGATGTTGTTGGCTGTGAAAGCTTTGTTCAAGAGACAGGAAAATGGTCAAAACTACGCCCAGGAGAAGCAGTTCCCACCTAACTTTTTGTTACTTATGACTAATCTCTTAGTTCCTTTGTTGACACTTTCGCCTAATCCACGTCAAGATGAATAGTAACGTTAATCTTTGTTAAGACGTTAGATGCCATTTGAGCTGTTTTCGTTAGACATTTTACAAGAATTTGCACGCCTTTACGGTTATTGGGCTGTATTTGTCGGGATTGCCATCGAAAATATGGGAATACCACTACCTGGCGAAACCATCGTCATTGTCGGTGGGTTTTTGGCTGGTAGCGGCGAATTAAACTATTGGCTCGTTTTAAGTAGTGCGATCGCAGGGGCAGTTGTTGGCGATAATTTTGGCTATTGGGTTGGTCGAGTTGGTGGTTGGGAACTTCTGGTAAATATCGGCAGAATTTTTCGACTTCAAGAACAGCAACTCGAACTAGCAAAAGATCGCTACAGCCAGAATGCTGTGCAGGCTGTTTTTTTTGGTCGGTTTGTTACTTTGTTAAGAATATTTGCAGGACCCTTAGCTGGTATTACGCAAATGCCCTACAGACAGTTTTTGTTATGCAATCTTGGTGGTGCTGCTGTCTGGGCAAGCACTATTGTCAGCCTTGCTTTCTTTCTGGGTAAGATAGTATCTTTAGAGCAAATTGTGAGCTGGATTGCTCAAGTTGGAATACTAGCCTTGGTTATCATCCTGGCACTGTTTCTAGTTCCCACGATTTGGGAATATGGACACAAAAAACTGCTATCAAAAGACTGATGCTGTTTGCTTGATTCGGCAAAGAGTCGAAATCTCAGCTTAATATAGCTTATTCCTGAGTTAAGAATAGAAATAGTCATAATTTAGCTAATAAGAGTATCTTTGGCGCTTTTAGGTTGACGTTTAGCTTTGGTTTGCTGGCGGTCAGAATCAGATTGCCCTTGATTTAAGTCTGCCTCAATTTTAATAAGAATTTTTGGTCCTGATTTTGCTAGTCGTACAATCATCCCATCTAGGGCTATTGTCGATTCAACACGTTCCCCATCGATGTATGTGCCATTTGAGCCTAAATTAATAACTTGCCATTCACATGCTCCCGATTTTCTAATTTCAACATGATGACGGGATACAACTGCACTATAGAGAACTACCTCATTATTAGTCGCACGACCAATTTTGATACTGGGTTCATCTTTAAATGTCCAGCTTTGAACTGCTACTGATTGAAGAGGATGTAATAAAGTTAGTGTAATCACAGATTCATCTTGGTAAATAAAGTTGATAGTCTAAATAATCTACAAAACATAATTTGTTTTTCAATAGACATCTGGAATTTTCGATATATCATACTTTGATCGAGAAAAGATAGATACCTCAAAATTTACATTAATACTAGCCGATGGCAGCAATTGTGTCGCCTACTATATTGGCTTTGATTAAACTTAGGAATAATCTAGTAATTAGGTTCTGTAATCTATTTAACGCCAGTTTTTATTTTCTAGATCCCTTAGTTGACGTTCTAAGCGATCAATACGTCCCCGTAGTTCGTCCATTTCTGCCTGACGAGGAACTCCCAAATCTTGCAGCATATTTTTCATTTGCCGTTCTGCTTGTTTTTGTACGCTACCTGATTCTGTATTTAGTTGAGACATCAAGTCATCAACAAGTGATTTTGCCTGTTCAGGATTTATTTTGCCATCTTTGACCCATTCATCACTAACTTGTTTGATTTTTTCTGCTACTAACGAGGTTGTTCCTACACCCAACATTACTAGCTGTCTGAGCCAATCATTATTATCCATCTTGTTATCTCCTAGAATTTATTTACTATCTTAGTAAAATAGCCCAATATAAATATTATCGAACTTTCTCTGAAATTATATGGTTATTGAGTGGCTTAAATTCAACATAGATTCGGAATCTAGAGAACAGTTTATCCAGCAAGATGAAAAAATTTGGACTGCTTCTTTGTCTACCTACCCTGGATTCCTGGGGAAGGAGGTCTGGATTGAGCCTAACACCCCAGGGAAAGTCATTTTTACGATTCGTTGGCAAACACGGGAGCAATGGAAATCAATTCCGCTCCAGGATTTAGCTAAAATTGAGCAGGAGTTTGCTACTGTAATGAACAATATGAATATTAGTTACAAGATGATTGAAAGCAAAGAATTTCAGATTCGTAAGTTCCCTTCACGTCAGTAATCAGTAATCAGTAATCAGTGATACCCTCATTCTTCCGTTTTTATCCTTTAAAAAATGTCTAGTTGCCCGAAGTGCAAGCAAGCTGTGGATGCTCAAGTAATTGTTTGTCCACACTGTAATAATCCTTTAAAAGCCTATGGTCATCCTGGTATTCCCCTATATCAGTCAGAAGATAATACTAGCTTATGCGATCGCTGTACTTATCATGTGGATGACACCTGCAATTTTCCGCAACGTCCTTACGCTAAAAGCTGCACCCTCTTTCATGATGCTAATCAGCCTCTAGTTGAAGAGGTTGTACAACCTAACAGTCAACTGGGCTGGAGAGGATTTAAAAACTGGCTTTATCGCTATCGAGGTCTGCTGGCGATCGCTGGTTTAATTATATTTAGTGTTGCCCTAGCTTTGAATTCTCAGTAATCAAGACTTTTTATCAAGACTGGCGGCAGATTCTAGGGCTGCTTTATTTCTGGCTCTTTGAGCATATTGCTCTAGATTTTTGACTGACAAGCCGCTAAGGATACTCAAGTCCTCTAATTCCATACCCCGCATCAACATCTCAACACACCATGTTTGTCGGGCTTGCTCAATCGCTGGGGGTTCTCCTTGGGGGGTCAGTACATCGGCAGTCAAATTATGCCAGATTGCTTGTAATTCATCGCTACTAATAGGATCGCCCGCATCATTGATAAAAATCGCTGCTTGCTCATCCTTACGACTCTTCAGCCATTGAATTAAAGGATTGGTACTACTTGAGCCATATCGAAACCCCATAACCCACTGATTGAGGGGTACCTGTCGCTGTTGTCCATAATTAATCTGTAAGATATGTTGCTGTGGTTCGACTACAGAATGCGATCGCTCTAAATTTAAGACTTCGGGGATAGATAGACCTGCGCCAAATAATACGTACACTAAGGCGTATTCCTGCTTACCTGTTTTTTTGGCTTTGCGAAATAGCGATCGCACTAAACTAGCTGGCAGATCGGCGATTTCATCAGCCTCAAATTTGACGATACTAATTGTACTAACTTCTGAGGCGCGATCTATTTTTGAGAAAAAACCCTGTAAAAATACAGTTACTAAACTTGTTAAAAATTCTTCTTGATCTGACCAATAACTGTAGTTTTCAGTGCTAGATTGCACCACAAAATAGCCCACCAAAACAAAATTGAATAGGTTAACTATTTGTTCTGGAGTCAAATCACTCGACTCATCAGCTTGAGCGATCGCCTTAGCTAAATACTCTGCTACATAAAGATTTGCTTCATTTAAGCCCTTGCCTAATGCTTGCCGATTCTCGATCGGGTAATTTCCCGCTTCCCCAACAATTGAACGAACTAGGTCTGGTGCTTTATTTAACGTAATTAGACATTGCCGACCATATTCTTGTAAAAATTCCTCCACATTGTCTTTGGTGTTTGCTTGCTCAACCAGAGCATGAACTAATTTGGCAAACACGGCTGAGTCTTCAATTACTGCCAAAAGCAAGCGATACTTGTTCCCAAAATTACGAAACAAGGTTACTTCATTGACCTGAGCGCGCTCAGCAACGGCTTTAGTGGTAGTTTCAGTCACGCCTCTTTCGGCAAACAAATCTAGCGCCGCTTCAATCAGACGTGCTTTGGTTGATTTTCGGGGAGTAGACATATAAAGAGGAATCGATATCTAGAGTAACCTTAGCAAAGCGTCATCAATGCTTAATTAATCATCTAATGCTAATTGCAGAAAAACCAAATACAGCGGTGTGCAAACAAGCTAAGTACAGTTATAAGTTCCAATCTCAATGAACAAGCAAAATAAGTGTACTTAATAAACCTGAACACCGCTATAATCTGACTTAAGGCAGATGACTAACTAGATTTTTAATCATTAGATTCTATTGCTTTTAACCAATAATTTTATTCTCAGTCCACCAGTTTAAACCATCGCTAATTAAAAAATAAAAAAAATGCAAGTATTACTTGCACCGTTTATCAATTGTTGTTAGACTGCAATTATGTAAGCAGCACTTGCAAAACTAATTTAATGTCTTTAAATATAAGTATAGTAAGAGTCCTGCTGGTTACGCCATCAACGTAACGACCAAGCTTTCGAGCTTGATAATTACAAAATATTTTAGGACGAATTTTAGTAATGACACAGCAATTGATTGCTCCCAAGAGTCCGCCATCGACTCAACCAGAAAAGCTAGAGCCATGCTGGGTAAATATTTTCTTTTTCGGAGCTATTCATTTAATCGCCCTTAGCGCTCCCTGGTTTTTCTCCTGGTCTGCACTGGGAGTAGCAATTTTCTTCCACTGGTTAACGGGTAGCATCGGTATCTGCCTAGCATATCACCGTATCTTGACTCATCGTAGTTTAGAAGTACCGAAGTGGCTAGAACGTATTTTAGTGACCTGTGGCGCACTAGCATTACAAGGCGGTCCAATATTTTGGGTAGCAGGACATAATCTACACCATGCTCATACTGAAGATAATGATAAAGATCCTTACTCAGCCAAGAGAGGTTTTTGGTGGAGTCACATGGGTTGGTTAATGTACAAGCAAGATAAGTACTTTAACTACGATCAATATAAAAGATATGCTCCTCGTACCGATAGAGATCCCTACTATCGCTGGTTAAATAACAACTTTATTGCCCTTCAAGTTGTTTTAGGTTTTATATTACTAGCTTTGGGCGGCTGGTCTTGGGTTATTTACGGTATTTTTGTTAGAGCCGTAACTTTATGGCACTGCACCTGGTTTGTTAATTCAGCTACTCACTTTTGGGGTTACAAGAATTTTGAATGTGATGATGGTTCTTTAAATCTATGGTGGGTTGGTATTTTGGCTTACGGTGAAGGTTGGCACAATAACCACCACTTCAGACCTCGTGTTGCTAAAGCAGGTCAACGTTGGTGGGAAATAGACGTTACCTGGTGGGCGATTCAGGTACTACGGGCTTTGGGACTGGCTAAAAAAGTAGTGTTTTAATCAACATCTAATTAAACTTCCCATCACTAGAATTATTTTTTAATATTGAAAAAAGCGATGCAGCGCGCACATGCGGGACAGCGC
>JBCCDL010000336.1:0-6677 GCA_039030815.1 Cyanobacteria bacterium P01_A01_bin.83
AAATCTCCCCAGCCAAGTTGGGGATCGTCGTAAAAACCAGGAGGGCGATCGCTAGCTCGAAACAAAATAACTCGACCTGAGTAGACTGAGGGGATGTAATTTCGATTCGCTATGATGTTGGCTTGTTGAACCTTTTGTAATGCTTCAGGTAGCTGATCTATGTCATTGACGAGATCGATAGTATTTAGGTCATTGCCAGACAAGCCCCATAAAAACACATTAGTGTAAAAACCACGAGCAAAACGTTTTAAAAGGAAGATTGCTAGGGAATTAATCCACTTTTCTAAAGGACTAATATTGTTAGAGACAATCTTATATTTAGCAAGTCTGACTTGAAAAATATTTTGCATCTTCTTCTTATTAATTTTAAGGTCTTCATCCAAGACCTTTTTAACAATTCCCAAGTTCTCTAGAATCTTAATCGAAGTCTGCTTAAGTCCCAATTGTTTTACAACATACACGAGTTTCTGGGGCAAAAGGCTCGGTCTACGCAGAGAATTAGATATTACGTACTTGAAGACAGATAATAATCTCGGAAGGGGTGGCAATATTTGATAGTAGTCTGGACCACTGCTATCAAACAAAGCCAGCAAAGCTACTTTCTGTCCTTGAGCCTGAAGGAGTTGAGCTATCTCCCAGGCTGTAGTTCCTCCACTAGATAAACCAGCCAAAAAATAAGGTCCATTAGGCTGGAGCTTACGTATTTGAGCAAGATAATGATTTGCCATGTCCTCAATACGATTGAAGGGGGCGTATCTGCCGTCTAAACCTCTTGATTGTAGACCATAAACTGGTTGGTCTGTACCAAGAGCAAATGCAAGATCGCGATAAACCAGAAGATTTCCTCCTCCTCCATGAATATAAAACAAAGGAGGTTTAGTGCCATCTGGTTTAATGGGCACCAGACTTGACCAAGGGGAAAGCCATTTCTTTTGGCGGATAATTTGGGCTATTTCTGCCACTGTACCTGACTGAAAGAGGGTCACTAGAGGTAGCTTCTTGCCGAACTGCTTTTCAATTTGAGCAAATAGGGCTACTGCTTGTAAGGAATTACCTCCTAAGTCAAAGAAGTTATCTCTAACTCCAATAGGTTTAACATTTAAAACTTGTGACCAAATTTCGGTTAAGTGCGATTCCAATTTATCTTGAGGCGCAACAAAGGTACTGGATGATTCTTGTCTGGTATTGTCTGGTGCGGGGAGAGCACGGCGGTCTACTTTTCCATTGGGTGTTAAAGGTATGGAGTCTAAAAATACAAAGGCAGAAGGCACCATGTAATTGGGTAGACGCTCTTGCACGAAGGAGCGTAATTCACTGCTATGAGGTTGTTCTGTAGAAACAATATAGGCAACCAGACGCTTATCTCCAGGTATATCTTCTCGAGCAATTACTATATTTTGGAGTAAATCTGGATGTTGACTTAGTACAACTTCTATTTCCCTAGGCTCGATACGTACACCTCTAATTTTCACTTGATGATCGAGACGACCGAGAATCTCTAGAGAACCATCTGGATTGTAACGTCCGCGATCGCCTGTATAGTACAAAAGATCTTGTTTATCGTGAGTAAAGGGGTTTTGGACAAACCGAGCCGAATTTTCTTCAGAAGAGTTGATGTAACCTAAGCTGCGAAATGGTGTCCGTATCACAATCTCTCCCGCTTCACCGATGCCGCAAAGCTGATTATTTTGCCCGAAAATCAGTGCTTGAGTTTGAGGAAGTGGAAATCCAACTGAAAGTACTCCTGAGATCGGTTCACTGGGCACTCGGTAACAACATTTTGCTAACGTTGTCTCCGTAGGACCATATAAATTGACAATTTCTCCTGCTTGCGGAAATGTCTCTCGCCACTGCTTAACGAGTGTTCCCTTAAGAGGTTCTCCAGCAAAAAATAACCAGCGTAAAGAACTTAAACTAACCTCTGGTGGTACATTTGTTAACCAAGATTGCGCCAGTGTCGGAACTGTGTGAAAGACAGAAATCTGTTCACTCTCCAACCAAGACAAAATTAGACTCGGTTCTAGGATATTTTCCTCTTTCGGTAGACATAGGGTTGCGCCACTGGTTAAAGGTAAGAAGATATCTCTAAGTACTACATCAAAGGAAGGTGCTGTCAATTGACCAATCCGATCTTGCGGGCTAATTTCAAACGTTTGTCGCTGCCAAGTCAGAAAATGAGACAGTCCTTTATGACAGCCCAAAACACCTTTTGGCACACCAGTAGTGCCAGAAGTAAAGAAAATATAAGCTGCATCATCGGGAGCTATTTTAGGCAAATGGGTAATTGAAACATTCTCCTGTTGAGAGTTTAAAGTTGCTCCTGTTGATGGTTCTACGGCAATATTAACTAAAGAGTTCCAGATGTTTTGCTCATCTTGAGATTTTTCAGGTGAAGGCTGACTTCCAACATATAGTATGTATTTGGCTTGGGCTTCCTGTAACATCATTTGTTGCCGATGTTTAGGTAGCTTAGGGTCGAGATTTAGAAGCACTCCTCCGCTGAATAATACCCCTAGCATACTGGCAATCAACCCAAAACTACGGGTTCCAGATACAGCTACAACCTCTCCTTTTTTGATTCTGTAAGCTAACAAAACCTTGGCTAAGGTTTGAGCAGTTCGGCTCAAATCACTATAGTTCCAAGTATTATTTTCTTGGCAAATTGCTGCTTGTTCTGGAGTACGGTTAACCCAAGAACTAAATATTGTTGTCACTAATTCATAGTCTGGCTCTGGCAACACCTCTCCAGGGTCTGGGAGTAAAGATTTGGCAGAGGGTGTGACCAGGGAATAGGTTCTAATTGGTCGATCTGGAGTGTCAACAATCTGACCTAGCAAATGATGAAGTTGCCCGAGTAAAACCTGCATTCGCTCTGGCGAGAACAGATCGGCATTATAAACTAACTGTAGTTCAATTCCCTGTTTTTTTTCTGCTGCATACAAGGTTAAGTCGAACTTGGAAGTAGTGGCTTCTCCTACAGAAATCAGCTGTGTTTTTAGTCCAGGGAGTTCAACTTGTGTTTCTTCCAGGTTAAGCATATTGAACAGTACCTGGAACAGGGGATTATAACTCAAGGAACGTTCTGGGTTAATTTCTTCAACCAACTTGTCAAAGGGCAGGTCTTGGTGAGCATAGGCATCTAAGGTAGTTCGTCGCACTTGCTGCAACAATTGCCTAAAGCTTGGATTGCCTGAGAAGTTAGTGCGTAGGATCAAAGTATTGAGAAAAAGACCTATTAACTCTTCGATTTCGGCACGATTTCGACCAGCAATAGGAGAACCAACAATGATGTCTGCTTGCTCGCTATATCGATAGAGTAAGGTTTGAAATGCTGCCAACAGGGTCATGTATAACGTTACCCCTTCCTGTTGACAAAAATGTTTAAGCTCATCGCTCAAGCTTTGGGGTAGGGTAAGAGATTGACTAGCACCACGGTGGCTTTGGACTGGCGGACGAGGACGATCTGTTGGCAATTCTAGCACTGGATTGGCACCAGCTAATTGCTGTTGCCAATAGTTGAGCTGCTGATTTAAGATTTCACCTGATAGCCGTTCTCTCTGCCAAAAAGCATAGTCGGCATATTGAATGGGCGGTGTTCCTAGTGGATTGGATTTACCTTCTGAGAAAGCTTGGTATAGTTTTGATAATTGCTCCCAGAGAATACCTATCGACCAACCATCAGAGGCGATGTGGTGCATCACTAGCAATAAGATATACTCTTGAGGTGCTAGTTGCAGCAAGCAACCTCGTAGCATCAGATCTGATGCTAGGTCAAAGGGGCGTTGGCTTTCTTGTTGCAGTAGTTTTTGTACTTGGGTTTCTTCTGCTTGCTCATATTGCTGAAGGTCAATGACTTGCAGTTCTAATGATTGGGGTGAAGCGATGACTTGAATTGGTTTGCCTTCTTCGGAGATATAGTTGATGCGGAGTATTTCGTGGTGAGCAACTATAGCATCGAGTGCTTGTTGTAATATTTGTAGGTTGAGATTGCCGTTTAAACGAACTGCTCCTGGTATGTTGTAGAAGGCGCTATTAGGTTCTAATTGATTCAAAAACCACAATCTTTCTTGAGCAAAAGATAGGGGAATATTTCCTTGGCGTGAGACGGGACGAATCGATTCTAGATCTTGACGAGACATAGAACTAGCTCGATTGAGAAATGCCAAAATTTCGGCTTTGCGCTCCTTTAATTCTACTTTTAGGCTTGGTGTTAAAGCATCTTTAGGCGCATCGCAACGTAATCTTTCACCATCAGCAATCAACTGAATCTTTTTACTTTTTAAATGAGATAAAAATTCAAAGGTATTCATAGTACGATCCTTCCATGCAAAGATGATGTTTAAACTCAATAATTAATATTTCTGTTATCGACCTCGAACCAACAAATACGGATTTAGAGAAGAATTTAAAATTCAAAATTCAAATTCTTCTCGTTCAATATCTGTATAATCAGAAGTAGTATTGTGCTCTGACATTGACCAATTAATTAGTTCGATTTGCTCGGCTAATTCTGCCACTGTGGGAAATTCAAACAGAGCATTGAGAGATAATTCTATTTGAAATGTTGTATATAACCGAGAAAAAACTTTGGTGGCTAGTAAAGAGTGTCCACCTAGTTCAAAAAAGTTATCGTGGATGCCAATTTGTTTTAAATTGAGGACTTGCGACCAAATATGAGCGATCTGCTGTTCAGTTTGGTTACTAGGAGCGACAAAAGTTTTATCTAATTCGATCTTAGTAGGGTCTGGCTTGGGTAAGGCATGACGGTTAATTTTTCCATTAGCAGTCAAGGGCATAGCTGACAAAGTTATAAAAGCGGCAGGAATCATGTAGTTTGGCAATGTCGACTTCAAAAAGCCGCGTAAGCTTGAGGCTGTAGGAAATTGTGGTGATTTGCAGACTATATATGCCACTAATTGTTGATTCCCTGGAACATCTTCACGAACTATGATTACTGCTTCTAAAACATTAGAGTGCTGAGTTAAAGTTGACTCAATTTCTTCCAGTTCAATACGGAATCCTCGAACTTTTACCTGATTATCGATCCGCCCTAAACATTCAATATTGCCATCGGGTAAGTAACGAACTAAATCTCCCGTTTTATAAAGACGAGTATTTAATTTTTCCTGCCAGATAAATTTCTCGGCGGTTAGTTCTGGTCGATTGAGATAACCCCTAGCTACACCAGCGCCACCAATATGCAATTCCCCAGGAACACCAATCGGCACTGGTTGCTGCTGGCTATCTAGAATATAAGCTTGAGTATTACTAAGAGGACGACCGATTAATATGGGTTGATTTGCCGCTTCAATTTTGTAACCCGTTGCCCAAACTGTAATCTCTGTCGGTCCATATAAATTCCATAGTTCAGCTCCTTTAGGCAGTAATTGAGCTGCCAGTTCTTTGGGTAAGGCTTCTCCTGTAGAAACCATCTTCAGGTTTGGACTACCCTGCCAATCTGCTGCCAATAGGAGTCGCCATGTTACGGGGGTCGGATGCATAAAGGTAGCCTGATAGGTGTTGAGCAGCTCAAGTAACTGCCGACCATCGGTAGTCGCTGCACTACTAGCAACGACAACTTTTGCCCCAACGGCTAAGGGTAAGAAAATTTCGGGAACAGCCACATCAAAAGAAATGGTAGTTACGGCTAGAACTGTATCTGCTGCTGTTAACCCAGGCTGTTTAGCTATGGAGTTAAGGAGATTAACTGCACTACAATGTTCGATTTGTACTCCTTTTGGTTTGCCTGTAGACCCTGAAGTGTAGATTATGTAGGCTAAGTTATTAGGTCGTATGTCGCTGACTGGATTTTCTTGCTCCTGGTCTAATGTTTTTCGTTCATCGTCCAGACAAATTATTTGTGTTGAAGATTGAGGCAGTTTGGTAGTTAGCTCCTGTTGAGTTAACAGTATTGGTGCTTGGGAATCTAAGAGAATATCTGCCAATCTTTCTGTAGGATAGTTGGGATCTAGGGGGACATAAGCTCCTCCTGCTTTGAGAATTGCCAGTAAGCCAATGACCATTAAATGCGATCGCTCGACGCAAATTGCAACTAAGGTTTCTGGTTTGACTCCCTGGGTTTGTAGGTAATGAGCTAGTTGATTGGCACGAGTATTTAATTCTCGATAGGTTAGCTGTTGTGATTCAAATACTACTGCCACTGCATCGGGAGTTTTGGCTACCTGTGCTTCAAATAGCTGATGAATGCACTTATCTTGAGGATAGTCTGCCTGGGTCTTGTTCCACTCTATTAATAACTGATGTTCTTCGGCTTTAGTTAATATAGGCAGTTCAGTAATAGGTCGTTCTGGATCAGCGACAATACCCTCTAACAAAGTTTTAAAATTACCAGCCATGCGCTCGATAGTAGTGGCATCAAATAAATCAGTATTGTATCGCCAAGTACCTGAAAGAGATTCACCACTATCGAATAAGGTCAATAAGATATCAAATTCAGCCCCCCGTTGCTCCATTGCCACATAATCGAGAATCAGGTCGTTACGGGCAGTTTCTGCTGACTTATCTTCCCCTTTGCGCGATCGATCCCAAACTAATGCTGCTTGAAACAAGGGCGATCTACTAGGATCTCGCTCTGGTTGCAGTTTTTCTACTAGCAAAGGGAAAGGTAATTCTTGATAATCTAGGGCTTCAAATAAAGTCTGACGAGTTTTGGAAAT
>JBCCDL010000337.1:0-6669 GCA_039030815.1 Cyanobacteria bacterium P01_A01_bin.83
AAACTCTCTAAAAGCTCCGTTTTCCACTAAGTAACTTTGATCTAATAGCTGATGATATCTTCCTTGTTGATAAATTTGACTGGTTATCAAGCTGGGAATAGGAATCAAAACTACAGCAATGGTAATTAAAGTCAGCCAGGGTTTATTGCTCGTAATAAATATATTAAAGATACTTGTTATGGTGAGGGAAACATAACTTAGCAGCATAAATATAATTTCCCATCGGGTGGGAATTATCGGTTGAGAAATATGAGGACGATAACGGTCGATTATCCAAAATAGAAGACTAAAAAAAGCTGTGCTGATTATGCCAAGACTGAAAAGCAAACTAATGTTTGTACCGTAATCTCCCAGGAGTAACAAGATACTGAGGCTCATCCATTGCGGAATTAGACTAATCCAAGACCAAGTAAATATTTTGCGCCAGGAAGTTTTAAACAGACGATTATTTATTTGAGTTAGTTTTAACTGTTGTTGCTGATATTCAATGTAATTGGCATCGGCTATTTGTTCCAAACTACGAAAGTTACGGATTAAATTGTGTAATACAGTCTCGTTACCTTGCAGGCGATAAACTTGAAGTAATTTACCGATCACACCTGGTTGTCCGATAATTTTGGCTTCTGTCCCATCGAAGGCTAATCCTGAAACATTTATCTGAGACTGGGGAGTAAAAAAGGCGTTGCTAAAATCCAGTCGATTTAAAATGTGGGCATCTTTTAAATCGAGTAATGAGTTGAGATAAATATCGCGAAAGGTAACAGTTTGGTCTAAGTTGCTGTTGGTGAGAATAACTGAATCTAAAAATTGGGATTTGGCAAATATTAGGCGATCGCTAAATATGGCTTGACTAAAGTCAACTATTTGTGAGAATACGCTACGGGAAAAATTAGCACTTTGATTAAAGAAAACTTTATTAAATACCCCTAATGCTTCAAATTGACTTTGACTAAAGTCAACAAGTTCTTTGAATTGAGACTGTGGGAAATTAACCTGACCCCAAAAATGGCTTGCTGAAAAATTGGCATTCCGTTGAAAAGTAGCGTGATTAAAATTTATTTCTCTGACAAAAACTGCTTGATTAAAGTTAGCATCATCTTGAAATATGGCATCAACAGCATCAACTGTCCGTAAGAAGATACTGTCATGTCCATCTACTTTACCTGTAAAGATAGCATTATTAAAGTAAAGAGTACCGCGAAAAACGTTAATTTGCGGGATGAGTTGATTATTAGCATCATCGACAGTCAAATACTGTTTAATTTGTGCTTTCTCTGCCTTAGTAAATAAAGAAGAAATAACTCCTTCTCCGATGGAACTGGCAATACCTAACCGATAAAGATCAAAATCTCCCAAAATCAGAGAATTATCAAAATTGATATTTATAGCGTTACTAGCACGAATTATAACATCATTTATCTCTTGATAAAATTGCTGATTAAACTCTCGATCTGAATGAGAAAGATCGAGCCGATAGTTACTTAAATTAAGCGTGGCTCTCCCATCTTGTTGAATTAAATTAGAGGTTTGGCTTTGCAATTCCTCTAAGGTAAGATCGCTGCGGGGTTCAGTTACAATATCTGCCAGTACTGGAGTAGTAAAACACAGAATTAAACCTAAAGTAATCAACAATGTTTGGAGAGCTTTAGCCATAAAGACATAACAATTTTCTAGTACTAGAAAAATTATTCATCATTACTAAACAACTAGCAAACTATAGCCTCTCCTGAATATGTGAGGTACATCAATTTGGCTAAAAAACAAAGCTTAAATCCTTTAACCTTACATGGGGAACCCACTATGCGCCTTTGTCCTTTTTACTAGCAAAACCAAGGTATATCTCGTCAATACAAGAATGGCTACACTGCCAACTCAATTTGGCTTTAAGATTGTGACCGCATAACGATCAGGAGTAAGATATTTTAAGGCGATCGCTCGTAATTCTTCAGGCTGGAGACGACTAATAATTTGCGGATATAGTGCTGAATCAGCCGCAGTTGCCACAATACTATAAAAACCGTAGACACTAGCTAACTGACTAGGGGTTTCCGTCGAAAAAATATAGTCATTAATCAACTGACGTTTGGCACGGTTAATTTCCGCTTCAGGAATCAGATGATGCTGCAATTGATACAGGCGATCGCATATTATCTGTTCCACCATCGCAATATGCGACTCAGGCAATAGTGCGCCGACAGAAAACATGCTGGAATCTTTCTGGAGAGATAAATTACAGTCAATATCCATCACCAACTGTCTTTCTTCTCGCAACTCTCTTACTAAACCTGAACTGCGACCTCCAGTTAAAATTAGGGCGATTAAATCTAAAGCGATCGCTTCTACTAAAGCCTCCGAACCAGGACAGATCCATGCCATTAATAACCGAGCTTGTTCTAGCCGTGGTAGATGCAGCTCTTGCCTTCTAATGGCAACAGATGAAGGCTCCTGGTTTACCGTGTGGGCAGGACACTCGGAACGCACGCTAAAATCACTAAAGGTTTGGTTTACCAAAGCCAAAGCCTGCTCTTGTTCAATATTTCCTACAATCACAACCGTCATATTTTCAGGTTGATAATGGGTGCGATGAAAACAACGCATCTGGTTAGGGGTATGCTCTAGTAATAACTCTTTTTCTCCTAGAATAGAGCGACGATAAGGATGATGCTGATAGGCGTTTTGGCACAAAGCCTGAAAGCCTAAAAAGTCGGGGTCATCATGACTAGAGTGAATTTCTTCAATTACTACTTCTCGCTCTCGGATAAATTCGGCGTCGGGGATATCTGCCCTTAGCAAAATATCTGCTAAACAAGGCAATGTTTGCTGTAGGTGCGGTGCAGTAGTGGTCAGATAAAAATGAGCATAATCATAACTAGTAGCGGCATTGGCTACCCCACCAGTATTTTCAATTAACCAATCAAATTCCCCCATCATCACATTAGGAGAACCCTTAAAAATCATATGTTCTAAAAAATGAGCCATGCCAGACCAAGCTTCAGGTTCAGCGGTAGCTCCTGCTTTAACCCAAACATCTGCTACTACCACCGAGGTTGCTGGTAAGTATTGATGAACAATAGTCAGCCCGTTGCTCAACTGAAGAGTATGAGCATTGAACTCAGCTTGGTAGAGGAAATCTAATGTTTTTGTCATCAAGTAGCTATATTGCCAACTATATAGCTCATAGTAACCCCTGAGATGATGCCTTTCTTGTTACATTTTTGACAGAAACTTGTCAAAGCCCAAGAAATAAACATTTGCTTTAGATTTGAGCGGCAAAAAATAGCCCACCGCCGCGCCGTTTTACCTTAGTTTATGACCTGGAACTCCAGGGTGGGAATTGGCTGCTATTGCTTCCATTTCCGAGTACAAGCTCGGTATACTTTCACGATAACTAATGCTATTCCCTCATAAATCAAGCATAGATCAATAAACTTGTGAGGTAGTCACCAACGCGGTAGTGGTACTTAATCCATGATAATAAGTTTTTCAGATTTGGCAAGAGGGGTTTTCAGGGATTGACTATCTTTAGTAATACCAGTCAAAAATTCTTTAACAATATTTCAATCAGAAAACTTGATGCTAACGATAGGATGAGGAGAAGCACGATTATTTTTGTCTGGTAAGCATAGTGGATTTAAAGTACGTAATTATCGCCTATAAAGCTGGAGACCAAACTAGTAAAGACTGGGCGGAAAAATGTGCCAAAGAACTGGAGTCACGACAGTGTAAAGTCATGATTGGTCCTAGCGGCATTAAGGATAATCCCTATCCCGTCTTCTTGGCTTCCTCAACAACTAAGATTGATCTAGCAATTATTTTAGGTGGTGATGGAACAATTTTAGCTGCGTCAAGACAATTATCACCAGAAGGTATTCCCATTTTGGCAGTCAATGTTGGAGGGCATTTAGGTTTTTTAACCGAACCATTTGAACTATTTCAAAATACCGCAGTCATTTGGGATCGCCTACTCTCAGACCGCTATGCAGTACAAAAGCGAATGATGCTCCAAGCACAAGTTTACGAGGGTGACAGCCATAATTTAGAACCTGTCAGCGACAAATTTTACTGCCTTAATGAAATGTGTATTAAACCCGCTAGCATTGATCGCATGCCAACTTCGATCTTAGAATTAGAGGCAGATGGGCAAGTTGTAGATCAGTACAGTGGCGATGGATTATTAGTTTCAACCCCTACAGGCTCCACTGGATATACGGTTTCGGCTAGTGGTCCCATTCTTCATCCTGGCATGTGGGCGATCGCAATTACGCCAATCTGCCCTCTAAGTCTTTCGGGTCGTCCTTTGGTTTTACCCCCTGGAAGCATTGTTAGCGTTCTTCCTATTAGTGATTATGAAGTCAACACTAAACTTTGGACTGATGGGGCGTTGGCAACAACTATTTGGCCAGGTCAAAAAGTTGTGATCAAAATGGCGAACTGCCAAGCTCACTTTATTGTTTTGCGAGAAAGCTACTCTTTTTACCAAACTTTGAGGGAAAAACTTCAGTGGGCAGGAACTAGAGTTCATTATGAAAATAGCAACATGGGGTAATAGCGCAGTTAAATCTTGAATTATTAATTGTCAGTGTTAGCCCCTGCTGGAACCAACAAAAACTCCAAATAGCGATTTATTTAGCAAGCACTACCATCGGACAAGCATACTCAATTAATCAATGTGACTAAAAAATTTTTGACAATAGTTTTAATTGCCTTAACAACTCTGTTAGTTCTAATTGTCAATCAACAGTCTGGACAAAGCCAAGCTATCTACAATCCTTTTACCTATAATGTCCAGTTTGAAGACCTCCAAATATACAGCGATCCTACAGTGCCAAAAGCCCCTGTTGTACTCGATGGCAGGGAAATATTTTCTGTGGGCAAAACGGGTACTACCGCAGCGGGAGAAAGGGTCGAATTAATTCGTTTAGAACTACTTCAGGCAGTTCGAGATGATAGTTTTTCTGAAGTGATTATTGAAGAACAAGGAGGTTTACCTGTACTATATCTAGTTTATAATCGACCTCCAGAAATCGTTTTAGGAGAATCATCAAATTTAACCGAAGATCGCCGCTATCTCTTTACTGTTACCAAAGAAGATATTACTGGTAGGAAATCTAATCGACAAACTGCCGTTGATCTCAAGCAACAAATAGAAATTGCGATCGCAACAGCTAAGAAAGAGCGTAGTTCAGCCTATCTGCAACGACAAGGCATTATTAGTTTAGGCTTACTACTGTTAGGTGTATTCTTTACGAGACTATTAACTCAGCTACAAAGCTATCCTCTTAGAAGAGCAATTCAAAGAGTTATTCCCTGGTTACCAAGCAACACCAGCTCTCAACCGAGCAACCTCACTACTTTGTTTCGTCTTAAGTTAGGTTTTGCTCAGTTTATTCTCTGGACTGTCATCATCTTCATTATTTTTCGTCTTTTTCCTGCTACCCGACACTGGTTATATTTTTTGTTTAGTATTGTGGTTAATACTTTCAATAAATCCGTACTCAACCTGGGGGGAAATGACTTTTCCATCATTAACCTGCTGTTTCTGGTGGGTTTGTTTATTGCATCAATAGTAATTAGTAGTTACATTACCAATCTCCTGCGTACCAACGTCCTTCAAGCCACAAGGATGACTAGAGGTTCTCAAGAAATTATCTCAATTATTACCAAATATGGCTTAATTTCTTTATCATCAGTGGTTTTACTTCAAGCTTATGGCTTAAATCTTAGTTCTCTGGCGTTAATTGGTAGTGCCTTGGGTGTTGGTATTGGTTTTGGGTTTCAAGATATTGCCCGCAATTTTGCTAGTGGCATTGTCTTGCTCTTTGAGCGTTCAATTCAGGTGGGAGATTTTATTCAGGTAGGGGATCATTTAGGTGTAGTCGAAGAAGTTAGAACCCGCAGTATTGTACTTAAAACTTTAGATCGTATCTCGATAATTGTACCCAACTCACGTTTTTTGAGTGAAGAGGTAATTAACTGGAATCATCGTCGCAGTATAACTCGGATTCATTTGCCTGTTGGGGTAGCCTATGGCTCAGATGTTAAGAAGGTCAAAACCGCTTTATTGCAGGCAGCAGCAGAACATGTAGAAGTTCTGCGTAATCCACCTCCCCAAGTATTTTTTACCGAGTTCGGTGATAGTTCTCTTAACTTTGAACTATTAATTTGGACATCCGATCCTAGCCGTCAGGCACCTTTAAAAAGTGACCTCTGTTTTCGGATTGATGAACTGTTTAATGAGCAACAAATCGTTATTCCCTTCCCTCAAAGAGATATCAATATCAAAGCACAAGATATACCCATCAAGCTTCCGTCTCAGCTAGAAGGTCATTTAATATACTTGTTAAAAAGTTTGGTATCGCAACAGTACCAGAATAATAATGCCCAAGCTAAAAAAGCTGCGGTTAAAAAATCTGTCCCGCGATCTCCAAAGCCTTGATATAAAGCGTGGACTTATGATGATCCAGTCACAATTACTGCTATCGAGGTGAATTGTCAGAAATAGCAGCAAGTTCTACAGAACAACTCCTGTTTATTGACTCGGGGGTAGCAGAATATCAAACCTTAATTGATAATTTAACCGAGTTAACTGAAGTAATTATTCTCGATGAGCAACGTGACGGCATAGAGCAAATAACTGAATCTCTGCAAGAATACGATGATTTAGCCGCA
>JBCCDL010000338.1:0-6662 GCA_039030815.1 Cyanobacteria bacterium P01_A01_bin.83
ATACACAATTAATTATTTTCTGGATCTACAGTCGCCACTTCTGGAGCAGTTTCTGAGGTAGTAGCAGCATCTTCCACCTGATTTGCCGCTGAAGAACTTTGATCCTCAGATGATACCTCAGCACCAGGATTCTGCGCTTTGTCCCATCTTTCCTGGGCATTCGCCATTACCTGGTCTAACTTTTCAATATTTTCTCCTGGATACGACTCTAAAGCCTTGATTGAAAGAGACATGCGATTTTGATGCTCATCAATTTGCTTGATCACAACTTTGAGAGCTTGTCCTACCTCGAAAACAGTATCTAAAGATTCAACCCGCGCACTACTAATTTCCTTAATGTGTAACAAACCAGTAGCCCCTGCCAAATCTACAAATACACCATAAGGCTTGATGTTAACTACTTTCCCCGACATCAAGGCACCCTCTTCAATACTGTTCATCGCCACTGCACGCATGGCATCGCGCTGGGATAAGACTAGCTTGCGGTTTTCCTGGTTTACTTCCAAAAACGTTGCTGTCAATAACTGTCCTACTAAAGATTCCAGATTATCCCGTTGTTGAAGATGCGATCGCGGAATAAAAGCCCTTAGTCCTAAAACCTCTCCCATCACGCCGCCTTTGTTGACTCCTGTAACCCGCATCTGAGTCGATTTGCCAGTTTCTGCCATCTCCTTAATATCAGCCCAAGCTTGATCCAAGGCTAACTGGCGAACTGAAAGAGTAACTTGCCCATCAGAATCCTGTTCGCGGATAATGACAAACTCTCTGGTTTCGCCAATAGGTAGAGTGGCTTCTAAATTATTGACAAACCCTAATGCAGCCTCGTTAGTTGGCACAAAAGCAGGAGATTTACCACCAATATCAACATATGCTCCATCGGAAGTAATTTGGACGACCGTTCCCTGTATTTTCTGCCCTCTAGTAAAGTCATAATCATATTCTTGAAGGGCACTCTCAAAATCTTCCATTGAGAAAGCTTGAGCAGAGTTGGGAACGGAGCTTGAATCAGACATAATAGTGATATATGGTGAATATTTGCGGACAATTAACTCATATTTTGGGGATTACTACCAACTTTAGCCATTTATAAACCAAAATTCCTAAATAAGGCAGGAGCAAACCTAAACAAAAAAGAGAAACTGAGTAGATTTTAAACTACGTTGAGCTTTTGGCTAAACAAGTCTAGCACTTTTTTCCAGGCATCTTTAGCTACATCAGGATTATAACTGTCACGACGGTCGCACATAAATCCATGAGTTGCCCCGTCATAGCGAAATACTTGATGTTCAATATTGTGTTTTTTTAATTCTGCTTCTATCTGTTCAGTTTGTTCATTAGGAATTAGAGGATCTTCTGTGCCAAAGAAAGTATAAATAGTTCCAGTAATATCCTTAGTATGAGTAATAGTTGCCTCGTCTTCCCCAGGACACCAGGTAGCAATCTGTGCGCCATAAAAAGAAGCCGTTGCGGCTATCCGCTCTAAAGTTGCTGCGAGGTAGACAACATGACCGCCAAAGCAAAAGCCAATAGTACCTACTCCCGACTGCTTAACTTGAGGCATTTGATAAAGATAATCGATAGTGGCTTGAAGATCACTCAGTAATTCTTGAGCTTTAGTCTGATTTTTATACTTTCTACCTAGCTTGACATCCTCTTCTGTGTAGCCTACCTCAAACCCTGGTGCCTGACGCTGATAGATCGCTGGAGCGATCGCAATATACCCTTCTCCAGCTAACCTCTGGGTAACATCGCGAATATGCTCATTAACCCCAAATATCTCTTGGATGACAATGATACCTGGGTAAGTTCCTGCTGTTTTAGGCATCGCTAGATAAGCATCAAGTGCCAAATCTCTATTCTGAACTTGCACCCACTTGCTAGATGTTGGTACTCCCATATACTTGATTACTAATTACTGATTACTGATTACTGATTACTACTGGTGGGCATGATCGGAATAATTGATTTTTGACCGCTATTAATCACAATGCCCACCCTACGTTTTACTTTTTATTGATGATAACTGTTGACTGTTGACTGTTGACTGCTAAAGAACTCCTTTGGAACTAGGTATATTTCCAGCCCGACGAGGATCTATTTCCGTTGCCATCCTCACTGCACGAGCAAAAGCCTTAAAAGTAGCCTCAATAATATGGTGGGAATTAATACCGTCTAGCTGACGAATGTGTAGCGTCATTTGAGAATGGTTAACCACCGCCACAAAAAACTCTCTAATTAGCTGAGTATCATAAGTCCCAACTCTCTGAGTCGGAATTTCCAGACCATAGCTTAGATGGGGTCTACCCGAAAAATCAAGAGCCACCTGTACCAGAGATTCATCCAGCGGTGCTACAAAATGACCAAAGCGGACAATACCCTTGCGATCGCCTAAAGCTTTGGCTAAAGCCATGCCCAATGTAATCCCGACATCCTCATTAGTATGATGATCGTCGATTTCAATATCTCCTGTCGCCTTTACCTCCAGATCGATCAGACCATGGGACGAAATCTGATTTAACATGTGGTCGAGAAAAGGAATCCCCGTATCAGCATGACATTTTCCTGTACCGTCTATGTTTAATGCCACCTGAACATCTGTTTCTCCCGTAATACGGCTGACAGATGCCGTTCTAACTCTATCTAATAAATGGTTATCAATAGAAGTGACTTCGCGATTATCGCTAACTTGCATAACTACTTTTAATCAATAAAATGAGTTTCTTGTAACTACGAATCTAAAGATAGCTAAGAGCTAAGAGCTTCAAAAACTTACATACCCATTATCTCGTATCCCGAATCAACATAGATCACCTGTCCCGTAATCCCACTAGCAAGGTCACTAGACAAAAATGCAGCAGTGTTGCCAACCTCAGTTTGAGTTACAGTACGACGCAGTGGTGCAGTTTCTTCTACATGGCGAATCATATCTAGGATGCCCCCTACGGCTGAGGATGCTAAAGTACGGATCGGACCAGCCGAAATGGCATTAACTCGAATATTGTCTTGACCCAACTCTGCTGCTAAATAGCGCACGCTCATTTCTAAAGCTGATTTAGCAACTCCCATCACGTTATAGTTAGGAATAACCTTAACTCCACCCAAATAAGAAAGAGTCACAATACTGCCTCCGTCAGTCATTAACGGTTTAGCTCTGCTTGCCAAACAGTTGAGAGAATAACTACTAATATCTAAAGCTTTGGCAAAACCCGCTCTAGAGGTAGCCGAAAAATTTCCTGTCAAATCTTCTCTTTCAGCAAATGCTAAACAGTGAATCAAAATATCCAACTTGCCCCATTCTTGAGCAATAGTGTCAAACATTGAGTCTAATAGCCCATCGTTTTGCACATCACAAGGAACAATAATACTGGGAGATAGTGGCTCAACTAACTCTCTAACCTTTTTTTCAAAGCGTCCTCGCTCATCAGGAAGATAGTTGACCCCAATATTTGCACCAGCTTGGTGAAGCTGCTGGGCAATGCCCCAGGCAATAGAACGATTATTAGCTATTCCTGTAACAAAAGCATTTTTTCCAGTTAAATCTAACACTTTATTTTTTTTATTGTGATTGCAATTATCTATCCTACAACTGCCTGGGAAAGTAAACTCAATTTATTAACTGACATATGCGCAGTACGTACCAAAAACTAGTGTTGTTAATCGTTAGTCGTTAGTCGTTAGTCTTTAGTGGCGTCCCTACTATATGAGTCACCCAAGCCTTTGTTACTTCCTACTTTCTACTTCCTACCAATCATAAATCAATGAGTGCGTAACATCAGTTATTAAATAGCCTCTTCACATTACTATTGAGAATGAAATAGGTCTGTATTAGTATAATGATACAAACCCTGCATCTTCAATTATTTCCTGTCCCTGTTTGGTTAATAACAAATTAGCGTAAGCAATCCCTGCCTGCTCTTCAATTGTGCCATCGTGACGGACGATCACATACATACGACGTGTTATGGGATAAGAGTCTTCACGTAAAGCCTGTAAATTAACTTGTCTATCATTAATGGGAAAAACATAATTTTGAGAATTGCCTTTAGCTAAACCAATACTTCTGATCGAATCTTGTTTTCGTACTAACGAAGCTGGACTAAAAGAAATTCCCCCAGCAGTAGTGGCAACCTTTTGCATAGCAGTAGTGTAGTCACGAACAATTGTTACTTGATCACCAAGCTTTTCTCCGTTGTTTAACAACAAACTGACTGTGACGTGAACTTCAGGATCTTGACTGATGGGAACAATTGGTAGATCTACCCCTCCTAGTTCTTGCCAGTTGGTTATTTTTCCCTCAAAAATACCTTTTAGCTGTTCAATGTTTAAAGCTGCTACTGGTAATTTTGGATTAACAAAGAATACGAGTCCATCAATAGCCACGGGAATTTGTTCGAGGGTAAAATTGCGTTCTTTCGCCTTAGCGTGTTCAGAGTCCTTAATTGGGCGACCACTTTGGGCAAAACTAAGTTCGCCATTGATCAGCATTTTTAGACCTGTACCACCACCAGGTCGATCATTGTTTGATGGCTCAGTGTAACGTATCTGATATTGTGGATGAGCTGAGGTGATTAGCTTGTTCATACCATATGTTTCGAGAGCAGCAAAACTCGTTGCTCCATTGTAGTTAAAAAGCCCTTTAGGTACAGCGGGTACTTTTTTCATTGAGGGATAGATTTTAATGGAGTCTGAAGCTGATTGTTGATCGCTCTTCAAATTAAATACATTTGACTTGTTTATGCGCTGCTCTATACTTTGCCACAGAATAAAACTCGCTCCCAACGAACTAAACATCAATAAACAAGATAAAGCTGACCAAATAGAAGTCGAAAAAATGGGAAATCTTGATTTCCTCTGCTTAGATGAGTAGGTAACTGTCAAACTATCTAAAGAATAGCCGCATACTATACACTTTTCTAGCTCTGGAGGATTAAAGTTACAGCTACAGTGTTGGCAAAATTTAGTTTGATTAGTTTTCATCATCTAAATTTAATACTAAAAATTTAATTAAGATCTCATCTTATATAAATCAAGGCAATGACAAAACTACAATCAGCTAGATTAAGGCTATTGATAGTATCGCTTTGCTTAAGTGATAGGTTAAATACTGTGAGGCTTTTAAGCTGTATGAAAGGTTACTTTAATTTATGCGTTTTTCCATTAGTTAAAGGAATTTTCTGAAAAATTATCGTAAGAAGAAGCAATGGTTGTTCGGCAGCACTCTAAGTAAAATTGATGAGCAAGTGGATTTAGTTTGGTAATAATTTCTTGTCGTATTGTTTCCTGTTTGCTCGAATCTATCACTCCCCACTGGTTTAGAAGGTAACCTGTATCAGACTCCAATTCTCTCCGAAATTGCTTTGGGTTAAGCAGATCTGTTGAACTAAACAACAAAGGTAGGAGGTCGGACTTAATAGACGTTTGCTGCTCAAACTCAGTTTGTAAATCAAGCAACAAATTATCAGTTTTACGGATAATATTTTTATAGGTCTGAGTTTGCTGAATCAGCTTACTCACTAGTTGTTCAATTACATAGGAATATAATGTGGCGTATAGTTTAAATTTAAATGCTAGTAGTAAAGCTTTCCAGACAGATTTCCAACTTTCCAGGTTATCAGCCTGTTTATTCAAATTGATCAGCTTATTACTTAATATGTTGTAAGCACTCCAAGCAGAGGTTTCTTTTTGTAGATAATCCTGATAGTGTTTTTTATAATTGACTCGAATAGCTTGCAAACCAATATCTAATTCTTGAAGCCAATTTAAGATCATCTCTGAGCCTAAGTTGTGCCAAACAAAATCAATATTCTGCTTGAATTTGTCAAAAACATCGTTCTTAATACTTTCTATATTTAAATTTGTTTGAGAGATGTTGCAATTCCACTCATCGACTGACAAATTAAGACTAAACCAATTTTTTATTTCAGCTTCGGTATCTAGTAGCTGCTGTAACATGTGGTTCAAATTTATGTCTTTGGGAGTCCATGAGCTTTTTTGCAGCGAATCTAAGGGAAGAGATATTTCTTTAAATAGATCAATTGCCTCACTAACCCTTTCTATCTCAAATATTATAGGTGCAATCAAACTACTTTCTTGCTCCATCGTTAGCCCTACGTCTACTAAGAATTCTTTCTGAGAAGGGGTTTTATCCATAACTTGAAAACGCCATACAGTAATAATTTCCTTCGCCAACCAATATGTCAAGTTCTTTAATCTTGAAGGTTCATATACAGCAGGTAATCGTTGTGGTAAAACATTTGAGGCTGCTAAGTGTGGATCTAAATAATACTTGCCGTGTAAAACTGTTTGTATGGCGGTAGTCAGATTTTCAACTAGCGATTGTTTGAGCAAGTAACCATTAGCTCCAGCTACTATTGTTTGGGCTATAAATTGCTCGTTTTCTTGAGAACTAAAAACTATAACCTTAGTCTGGTCATGGGCTGTGTTAATAAGCTTGGTGGCAGATAAACCATCCATAACAGGCATACAAAGATCCAGTAAAACTACATCTGGACGTAGTTGCTCTACTAGTTCTACAGCAGCTTTACCATTGTAGGCAGTTCCAACTAAATCTATATCTCTTTTATTAGCTAAGAAATTCATTAACACCAAATGAACGGCTTCTTGATCGTCTACGATTAGAACACGAACCATTGTCAATAATA
>JBCCDL010000339.1:0-6653 GCA_039030815.1 Cyanobacteria bacterium P01_A01_bin.83
CCAACTAACTCAAAAAACCTTTGACAAAGCTTTGGTTTGTAGTTTAGAACAAGGAATACTCTCAAGTAAGGTGATTTTGTTAACTAGCTCAACAAAAATTATTAACTTAGCGTGTGCCTGTGCTTGGAACAAAAAGGTCTCACCAGGAAAAATAACCTTTTCTAGGTTATTGTCTGAAGCATCATCTATTTTTCCAACCTGGATGTTTGGTGTGTGGTTCTTGTAGGAACATAGAGTAGACGCAGAAATTTGAGAAATTTTATTATTAGACATGAATTATTAAGGTTTTCTAAATGAGAAATTACACTAAAAACTTAATGGCTTTAGTGTAATTTTTGCTTTTGCTATCTGCCTGCCATCTTGTAAGAGCAATGGTAGGAAATCTTAAAACTTGTGACTATTTATAAACTAACATGTATTGACCTCATAAAAATGAGAAATTTCTTAACATTTTCTTCAAAGAAGTAGAGACAGCTTGACCTTCCTAAATACTATTATGAAAAAAAGAACCAAGCCATGTAAAGAAGTCTAAATTTATCTTGATCTATCTGAATCTTCAAATATTAATAAATTTATCAATCTTGCTCATAACCTTGCGATAAGATAACCGATACTATTTACATTAATTTACAAAAATAATATTGTTAACTGTATTTTGTCTTCAGCTTGAGACAAATGAACAATGAATAGCTCATTTTCGGATGATAAAAACTTTTTTCTAGTCGCTATTGGTGCTTCGGCAGGAGGAGTACAGGCGTTAGAATCGTTTTTTGGCAATCTCCCAGACCAGCCCAACGCTGCATTTATAGTTGTACAGCATCTTTCTCCTGACTTTAAAAGTATGATGGCGGAGATACTTCAACGCAAGACAGCGATGCCCGTATACTCGATTAGAAACGGGATGGAGATTGAGCCGAGTCACGTTTATGTTTTGCCACCCAAAAAGCATTTAGTAGTTAGCGATCGCCGTTTGTGTTTGTTAGAGTCTCCTGATTCTTTTGATTACCCCATCGACAAATTTTTTCGTTCCTTGGTAGAAGGCTGGACAGAGAAAAAGATCGCGATTTTATTATCAGGAACGGGAAATGATGGTACGGAAGGCATTCAAGCAATTGGTCGAGCTGGGGGAATTGGACTGGTACAGTCTCCAGAAACGGCTCAGTTTAACAGTATGCCCAGTAGTGCCGTTCCCTCTGGGTTGGTGGATGAAATACTGTCACCCCAAGAGCTAGCCCAAACAGTATTTGAGTTAATCCGCTTTGCCGATAATTTTCCCGACTCATCATCGGAGGAAGCGGTATTGATTGACCCAGAACAGTTGCAGACTATTTTAAATGTCTTAGCAGAGCGAGAAGAGATCGACTTTTCTCACTACAAAATCAGCACTTTATCTCGTCGTATCCATCATCGCTGCGCTCTTACCAACTGCGAAAATCTCAAGGAATATATTAAGCTACTTGAACAATCTGAAGATGAGCAAAAATTACTACGGCGAGATTTATTAATTGGCGTGACCCAGTTTTTTCGCGATCGCCCTGCTTGGGAATTTCTTGAATCTGAGGTATTACCAGAACTAATTGAACGTTTGCAACCCCAACAACAGATGAGAGTATGGGTTTCTGCTTGCGCCACTGGGGAAGAGGCTTATTCGATGGCGATTCTGGTTAATGAAGCTATTTCGCGATCCAAAAAAGAGATTCAGGTTAAAATTTTTGCTACCGATTTAGATACAGATGCTTTAGAAATTACTGCTAAAGGTGTCTATCCAGAAAGCATTAATAATGATATTACTCCTGAACGATTAGAACAATACTTTACTTTCACGGGAGAGAACTATCAGGTCAAACGTTTCTTACGGGAAATGTTGATTGTTGCGCCCCATGACTTAACTAAGAATGCTGGCTTTTCCAAAATGAACTTAGTTAGCTGTCGTAATGTGCTGATTTATATGCAGCCCCAACTGCAACAACAGGTCTTGCGACTACTTCATTTTGCTCTTGCCCCTCAAGGCATATTATTTTTGGGAGGCTCAGAAACTTTAGGGGATTTATCCGAAGAATTTTCCACTCTCCAGGCAAAATGGAAAATGTTTCGCAAACGGCGAGATATTACCCTCTCAATTGGACAAATTGCCCGACAAACCGTAACTAAGCTGCCAGGGTTAACTCGTAACAAATCAAAGAGTAATCAGCAGTTAGATCGGCTGTTGCGGGAAGTGTTTAAGTATTGCTTGAACGAACGACATTTAAGTTGCCTATTAGTAGATCGAGATAACCAGCTAGTACGAGTGTTTTACAACGTAGCAGAGTTACTAGAGTTTCCTGTAGGGGAAGCAATGCTCGACGTAACCGAGATTGTTAATCCAGAGTTGAAGTTGCCCCTCTCCACCGCCCTTCATCGTGCCAGACGCGATCGCGAACCTGTTCTCTATACAGGAATCAAGGTTAATCGTCGGGGAGAGGATGTAAACGTTACCTTAAGGGTCGGCTCAGAAGGCAGTGATTCTCCTTTGGGGGACTATTTAGTTGTGGTGTTGGAAATCGAGGAACCTACAGTTTTGCTACCTGTAGCATCTCGCTTCGACATGGATGAAGAAGCAGCGCAGCAGATCACCGAATTAGAATATGAACTGCAACAGACTAGTGAAAATTTACAGGCAACAATTGAAGAGTTAGAAAGCACCAATGAAGAACAGCAGGCAACCAATGAAGAATTGCTGGCTTCTAATGAAGAGCTACAGAGCATTAACGAGGAGCTACAGTCGGTAAATGAAGAATTATATACAGTTAATGCCGAACATCAATCTAAAATTGCGGAATTAACCCAGTTAAACAACGATATTGACAATTTACTCCGTAGTACCGATATTGGAGTGGTGTTTCTCGATTCCCACCTCAATATTCGCAAATTTACTCCCGCCGCCACTGAAGTAATTAATGTCAAAATCAAAGATGTTGGTCGACCCTTAGCTGATATCACTAACAATTTAGAACTGAATGATTTATCGGAGATTTTACAGCAGGTACTTAATTGCGAACAGCCTTTAGAGCAAGAAGTTAGTATCGCGAAAACAGGTGTGCAGCTATTGATGCGGGTCAATCTTTATCTGCGAGAAGACGGCACCAATGATGGAGTTGTAATTACCTTTATCAAAATTGAGGAACTAAAACGCACCCAAGCAAAACTGCGGGGCGCAAATTCCATGCTAGAGAATCTCTACAGTACTAGTCCTGCTGGTTTGAGTCTACACGACTCTGAGCTAAAATACCTGCGGATTAACCAAGCCCTAGCTGAGATGAATGGTTTATCTGTAGAGGAACACATTGGTAAAACCGTCAGGGAAGTGATTCCTAATTTAGCCGATTCAATTGAACCAGCCCTACGTCAAGTAATTGCCACAGAATGCCCCGTATGTAATGTTGAAATATGCGATCGCAATGCCAGTTTAGAGATAGCTGGCTACTGGACTGCCAGCTTTTACCCTGTAGATTTACCCAACGGTAATCGCGGTGTTGGTTCGGTGATCATGGAAATTAGCGATCGCATAGAAGCAGAAGCTAATCTTAGAGCCAGTGAAGCCAAGCTAATCGAAGCGCAAAAGATAGCTCGCATTGGTAACTGGGAAATCAACATCTCAAGCTTAGAGCATTTTGCCATTGGTTCGGTTAGAGCTACGTGGTCAGCAGAACTATACACGATTTATGGTTTTGAGCAATCGCAGCCAGTACCTACCTTTAATGAATTGATTCAGCTTCATCCTAGCCCAGAGCAAAAGTTGATTAAAGATGCCTTCAGTCGATTAATTAGCGATTCAACCCCTTTCAATTTAGATCTTTGTTACAACTATCCTAACGGAGAAGTTCGCTATCTCAACACTATAGGAAGAGCAGTTTGCGATAGTAGAGATAGAGTTACCAAGCTTTACGGTACGGTGATGGATATTACCGAACGCAAGCAAATTGAAGCCGAACTTGTGCGCCAAAACCGAGCCTTAGAAGAAGCGATCGCTGTTGCTCAGGCGGCAGATTCGGCTAATCAGGCGAAAAGCGATTTTCTAGCCAACATGAGCCACGAAATTCGTACTCCGATGAATGCGATTTTGGCGGTTGGTCAACTACTCGACTCAACTGAACTCAACGATTCACAGCGTGGGTTGCTAAAAACTTTAAAATCAAACGGCACGAGACTATTGACTTTAATTGATGACATTCTTGACCTGTCTAAAATTGAAGCTAGAGAACTCAAAATAAATTCTCAGCCATTTGAGATGGCACAAGTGACCCAAAGCTTACTCGAATCCTTTACCCTGCAAACTCAGGCTAAAGGCTTGGAATTAAGTTTGAATGTTGCCCCAGAGCTTCCTGCTTATTTCATCGGTGATGATTTTCGGCTACAGCAGGTATTAGACAATTTAGTTGGTAATGCTCTTAAATTTACCGACCAAGGTTGCATCAAAATCAAGATTGCACCCCAGAAAAACATATTAAGCGACCTCTTAATTGTCCGATTTACGGTAGAAGATACGGGAATTGGCATTCCATCCGAACAACAGTCAAAGCTCTTTCAGGCATTTACCCAGGCTGATAGTTCAACTACACGCCAGTATGGAGGCACGGGTTTAGGTTTAACTATTAGTCGTCGGCTAGTGGAATTAATGGGAGGCGAATTGGGAGTATCTAGTATTGTTGGCGAGGGTTCAAGCTTCTGGTTTACTCTCCCCTTGAGGGTAGCCGAGTCAGTCAGAAATAGCCTAAGGGAACAAACCGAACCTCCCCCCCAGAGTTCTAATAATGTTGATCAAGCCCAACGCCTATTAATAGTGGACGATAATCTCGATAATCGGGATTTACTATTTATGATGCTTGAACCTCTAGGTTACGAGACAGATTGCGTCTACAACGGTCAAGAAGCATTAGAATGCCTGGAAAACCAGGAATACGACCTGATCTTGATGGATTGCCAGATGCCCATCAAAGACGGATATCAAACAACTCAAATAATCCGTCAACAAGAAGGGCAAGATAAACATACCGTAATCATTGGTATTACGGGAAATGCCATGACAGGAGATCGTCAAAGATGCCTGGCTGCGGGAATGGATGATTACATTACTAAGCCAGTAGATCTAAACAGTTTAGTTAATATGATTGAACAATGGCTGACAAGGCGATCGCCGTGAACGTTAATCATACCAAGGTAATAAAATAATTACAACAAAGCTCGCGTGCCTTTTCTTAAAATAAGATAATTAACGCGCGAGTTTCATTTTGCTGATATTAATAGATGAACAATTAAGTTTTAACTGGCTGCATTAGCTGCACTGCCTACTGCACCTTTAATAGCGGCAACCCCCTGTTCGATACTAGCCCAAATACCCATGTCAGGGTCTTGACCAGCTATTTCTCTGGTACCAACAAAATAAAGCACACCTTTTAGCACTTCTTGATGAGCGCGATTTTCAAAGTTAACTTTATTTAAAGATCCCATAGCATCCTGTAGTTTATCATCTAAAGATTGAGCTACTTTATGGACAACTAAACCAGTCATTGTTTGCTGATGTTTTAGTAGTTCAAACTGGAAGAACTTATCATATTTTGTTAGTTCAGAACCATCCATCATTTGAGCGATCATTTCGGCATGTTTTTGGGTAATGTTGCGGGGTTGAACAGTATTACCAAATTTAGTAATAGCTTCTTCGATGTATTTCAAGTTTTCGCGATCAGTATCTAGAATTTTCTCTAATCTTTCGCGAATTGTCTGGTCATCTGTCAATGTCATTAACTTTTGTCCGCAGTCAACTAAGACATTTTGAATAAGTTTAAGATCTGCAAGTTTGGTAGCGAGATTAGTTGTGTCAGCCATAGTTAGTTTATCTATCTAAATTGTTATGATCGGTTGCAATAATTAAAGATTGCCTATGTTTAAGATCACACGATATTTCTAAAGTCCCCTCCGTCTGAAGAAAGATTCAGGGAAATATTTTTGCTGGCTGATTTAATTGGAAAAATATTCTGTGGGGGCGACACAAGAGAGTCAAAAGTAAGTGATACTAAATCCGATTACAAAAGTACACTTTTAATCAGAGGGCATTGGTGACAAGTTAAGGGTCTACGTTTAGGGTCAACTAGTTTTTAAGTAGCGAGTAGCGAGTTTCAAGCTAATATTAATGCGATTAAAGCCTAAACCCCTCTTGATGTTCGCTCTATATATAGCGTCATTAATTAGTTTAAAACACCTACTATGGTAGTTGACTAATTCGTTTTTTGATTAACTTGTCACGATTGATCAGAGGGACAAATTCATCTCTAAGCCCTCCGCACGTCACGCCCTCTGCCTCCTGCCTTTTTCAAGATGCGATCGCAATTGGTTTGCCTGTAATATAACCTTGAGCATAATCAATGCTAATTTTACCAATATGCTCTAAAATCAGATCGGTTTCCACAAATTCGGCAATAGTTTTGATGCCCATTAAATGCGCCACTTCATTAATAGATTGAACGATAGCTCGATCAAATTCTTCATTAGGAATAGCCTTAACTAAGCTGCCGTCAATCTTAAGATAATCAATTGGTAAATTTTTCAGATAAGAAAAAGAAGATAAACCGCTGCCAAAATCATCTAGGGCGAATTTAACTCCAAGATCTTTCATCGCA
>JBCCDL010000340.1:0-6652 GCA_039030815.1 Cyanobacteria bacterium P01_A01_bin.83
CAAAACTGAGACTGTCTTTGAGACTATTAAAAACTTTAAAGCTGCTTTTGGTCGTGCTGAAGAGTTGGAAATTGAGCAAAAGCAAGTTCGGATTATGCTGTCGAAAAATCCCGTGGGGATGAACGAAACGATCCGCGCTGTTAATGAGATTAAAAAGACTGGTAAATCTCCTGTAACTCTTTTAGTACTAAATGATCGCATTCCTGACGGTACTGACGTTTCCTGGATTTGGGATGTTGATACAGAAGAACTAGTTAAGCTGGGGGGTACCTTAGTTGTTAGCGGCGATCGAGTTTATGATATGGCGTTAAGGCTGGCTTATAGTTCTGAATCTGTCGAGCAAACTAATTTTAATTTAGTAGTTAAAACTAATTTATCAGAGGCAATTAGTACTGCCTTAGAATATACTCAGCCTACAGAAACTTTGCACATTATTCCTACTTATTCAGCAATGTTAGAGGTGCGAGAAGTTCTAGTGGGACATAAAATTCTCTAAATAGTTATTTAAGGCAAAATTACATTAATTCTAGATTTCTGGTTAGGTATTGATATCGCGCAAAGGCGCAGAGACGCAGAGGGGTTATTTGTTTTAGTTGAGAGCGATCGCTTGATTGCTTTCTAGATTAATTAATAATTTGGGTAAACTATAACTGAACTCTATCACCACAAGATTATAAGATTACTAGCTAGATTAATCGGCTTGGGATTACTTTTATTAGGCATTTATTTTTTAGGACAAAATATTTACTTTAGTAATAATATTTATCCTTATTGGTGGCGTGGCGTGGCGTGGCAGCAGATACTTCCATTTTATTTTTAACCACAGGGATATTAATGTTTTTTATCTTACCCCGTGGTAATAAAACTCTAGCGGGTATTGTGATTCAAATCAGTATTATAGCAGTTTTCATCAGTATTAAGGTGATTCTCAAGTCTACTAGTCTTTGGCAATTTGTAATTTTACTGGCTAGTTTCCTTGGTGGTTATCAGTTATTTACTACAGGTAGACTTGATATTTGATTTTCTATCTCACACGAAGACGCAAAGAATTTATTGGTTTAGCGGTAGAGCGATCGCCATGTTTTTTTTCAAATAACTGTGAAAAATAGATGATAAAATTGTTTATATTAATGATATTTGTATATGTAATTTTCTGCTAGAGAGATTAATTTGAGCTTAAATAAATTGATTATTGAAGATGAATATCGTAGTAATGAAAATTCTATCTTACAAGATTTCTATATTCCTTGCTTTGAAAAATCTATTCTGTATAAAAGATCTGTAGGTTTTTTTTCAAGTACATCTATGGCTTTAGCCGCCAAAGGTTTAACGGCGCTAATTCGGTCTGGTGGCAAAATGCAGTTAATTGCTTCACCCAAATTGTCTGATGAAGATCTTGAGGCTATTGTACAAGGAATTCAACAGAGAGATGAAATAATTGTTGAATCTACAATTAAGGAATTAGAACAAGAATTTAATAAAGTAGTCACACATCGTTTGGCTTGTCTTTCTTGGTTGTTGAGTCAGAAACTACTTGAGATTAAGTTAGCTATCCCTAATAATGTCAAAAAGCTTCGGGCTAAAGGTATTTATCACGAGAAACTAGGAATATTTGTTGACGTAGACAATAATTTTGTGACGTTTTCGGGTTCTGCCAATGAAAGTTCTACAGCTTTAATCGCTAATTTTGAATGTATAGATGTTTTTTGTTCTTGGGATTTAGGAGTAAAAAAGCGAGCGTTACGCAAGTGGAATAACTTTGAAAAGCTATGGAATAACGAAACCGATAATTTGGATGTAATTGACTTTTCTGAAGCTGCAAAACAATCTTTACTTAATTTCTGTCCAGAGCAACAACCAGAATATGAATTATTTACTGATGAAGATAATTCTTCACCTAAACTGCTTTCAGAGAAGAAACAAAAATATCAAGTTAATGACCATATCATATCTTCAGAAAAAGATCGTTGGCGGCATCAAACAGAAGCCAAGCAAGCTTTTTTAAAAAAACGTCACGGCATTTTAGAAATGGCAACGGGTACGGGTAAAACACGTACTGCAATTTCAATTTTGCAGCATTTAGTGGCTTCACATGAAGTAAATACGATCATCGTTACTACTATTGGAACTGATTTATTAGATCAATGGGTAGAACAATTGTATGAGGTTGCCAGTAATTTGAATCCTCAGTTTAGAGTTTTGAGGCACTATGAACTCTATTATCAGAAGGATGAATATGAGTTAGATCCTATATTCAGTATTTTGGTTGTTTCTTCAAAGTCTTTACGCAATGTTTTGAGGTCATTAACTCTTCCTATTAGAAAACGTTTGTTAGTTATTTATGATGAAGTTCATTCCTTTGGTAGTCCGCAAATGATTGAAGATTTAACAGGACTTTCTGAGGGAATTAGTTATCGGTTAGGATTGAGTGCTACACCAGAACGGGAATATGATTTGTCAGGAACTGAATTTATTGAAAAGCATATAGGTTCCATAATTTATCAATTTGGTATTGAAGAAGCTATCCGTCGCGGTATTCTTTGTGAGTTTGATTACTATCCAATAGAATACGAACCTTCTAATGAAGATAAAGGCAAAATACAATCTTTGTATAAAAGTCAGGCAGCAAAGAAAAAAGCAGGAAACCCAATGCCAAAGACGCAATTTTGGAATGCTCTGGCTAAAGTTCATAAAGTTTCTCAGGCTAAATTACCCTATTTTGAGCAATTTATTCTCGATAACTTGGGAATACTTGACAAATGTATAATTTTCGTAGAAGAAAGATCATATGGAGAACAAGTAATTGATATTATTCATCGTCATATTCATGATTTCCATACCTATTACGCTGAAGACAACAAGCAAAACTTGATAGATTTTGCTCAAGGTAAAATTTCGTGTTTGGTGACTTGTCACAAAATTTCTCAAGGGATTGATATTAAATCATTACGCTCGGTCATTCTGTTTTCCTCATCTAAGGCTAAGTTAGAAACCGTGCAGAGAATAGGGCGATGTTTGCGTAAAGACCCCAATAATCCTCGAAAAAAGGCTATTGTCGTCGATTTAGTACGTAATCAAGACGAAAATAAGACAGAATTGAATAGCGACCAGATTCGCAAAGAGTGGTTAACTCGTTTATCAAAAATTCGTTGTGAAATTAATTAGCTATGGCTTTAGACCAAAAAGTAAAAGAATCAGTTATGGAGGCAGTATCGCAAAATCAGCAGTCCCAAAGCGTTGCTACAAAAATAATCAGACTATTGGAGGAATTATCCGATGGAACTATAAACCTAAGTAATCCCGATAGTATCAACGACTATCTAAAAGTTATTTTGTCAGCAATTGAAATTAAGCCCTAAACCGTAAGCTATTATGAGTGTCAAATTTAGTATTTTAGGTTGGTCGGCTGACAATTTACGCTGTCCAGACCATGAGATATCTCTATGCCCACCAAATACTCAGATTCCTTACAGGGCAACATTTATCCAAATGCCTAATGGTACTGGAAAAACAACTACTTTAGAGCTTTTAAGAGCTACTTTGTCTGGTTCGGCGCAAGAATGGACATCACAGCAGATAGCAGAATTTCGTAATAACAGTAGTCTAGCTGAATCTGGTTTATTTCTTGTCAGATTATCTCTTAACGATAAATTACTTACACTTGAACTTAAGTTTGATTTCCGAAAAGGAAAGATAGAATATAGAACAACTTATAATTCTGGTATAAAAAATGGATTTTATCCGCCCTCAATTATCAAAAAATTTTTGAATCGAGAATTTGTAAGTTTGTTTATCTTCGATGGGGAGTTAGCTCGTAATTTATTGGATGATAAGCAAACTCGCGCTCGTGATGCTATCGATGCTTTATTTCAATTATCTTTATTTGAAGGTGTCGCCAACCATTTCCAAGCAAATTGGTCAAAGCATGCGGCAAATACTAGCTCAACAACAGAACAAGGATTACAACGTAGAAAAAATAAACTAGAGAAGTATAAGCAAAGTAAGAAAGCAATCGAAGCTAAACAAAAAGAATTACATTTGCGAAAATCAAGATTGAAGACAAGCCTTCTTAAAGCTGGAGAAGAATATGAAACTGCTTTTAATCAAGATCAAGATTTGGGGACAAAACTAAAAAATGCAAAGGAGGAGTTAGCAAAAGCAAAAGAAGCCGTAAGTTTAGAACTCAAACAAAGCATAGAAGAGATACGTAATCCAGAGAAACTTGTTCCTAGTTTTAGCTCTTCTCTTTTAAATCTCAAAAATAATTTAGATAGTTTAAAATTACCCACCTCAACTTCGCAACAGTTCTTTGAAGAATTAGCTCATGCATCAGAATGTGTCTGTGGTCGTCCGATGGATGAAGAATCGAGCAAAAAAGTTCAAGAACGTGCTAGCCAATATTTAGCCGAAGATGAAGTAGCAGCCTTGAATATTATTAAATCCAAGATTGCTGAATATTGCAATGGAGATACAGGGGATTTTTCTCAGAAATTACCAGAACAGTTAACAAGATTGAGCAACTCTATTAGAGTACGAGACAATAAAACTACCGAAATCTTGGCAGTAGAAAAGCAACGTTTAGAACAAGGCGACTCAGAACTAGAAGACAAACAAAAGAAACTTGGAACGCTTAAATCCCAGATGGAAGATTGTGAGAAAAAACTAAGAGAAATAGAAAGAGTTCCTCTTAATAATCCTCAAGATGATACTAGATGCTTAAAAGAACTCGATAGATTAATTAAACAAGCAGAAGATGATGTAGCAGAAGCGACTAATACTATTGAGCTACATCAAAAAACACAAATCATTCGAGCAATATTAACTCAAGCTCACGAACAAGCTAGGGAAAAGCTACGAAGATTTATGATTGATGGAACTAATCAGCGTATATCTCAACTATTAACTCGTAATCCTGTTGTCTTGGATGATATTCAAAATTCACTCAAGCTAAAAAATCGTAAAAGAGGTAGTGAAGGTCAAACTTTGTCTGTTAGCTATGCTTTTTTAGCAACTATCTTTAATCAAAGTACCTATCAATTGCCTTTCATTGTTGATAGTCCTGCCCTTGCTCTCGACCTCAATGTCAGAAGAGAAGTAGCAAATTTTATTCCTTCTCTATTTAAGCAATTTTTTGCCTTTACTATATCCAGTGAGAGAGAGGGATTTATCGATACCTTAGATCAAGCAGTAAATGGAGAAGTCCAGTACCTTACATTGTTTAGCAAAGTTACCCAAACACAGTACCTTTGGCAAAATCTAGATGATAGCCTTGTTATTGAGACAAGCAATGGAATACTAGTTAAAGGAAAAGAATTTTTTGAACAATTCGATTTAGAGCAGGAGGCGTAAGTAAATTGGGATTTGAATTACGACAAGATGCCAAAAGATGGTTCAAAGCTTTTGATAAAGATATCAAACAAAAAACTATTATTCTTTTCGACCTCTATTACTTCTGCTTGATACCTGGGTTCATCGCTAAACGTAGGAATATAGAAATTCACTCCAATGATGTTGATGAAATATTTAGAGATTTTCCTAGTGTTTTTCGCTCTCAAGGAGAGTTGCTAGTAGGTCTGCTGATAAATACAGAGCTATCTAGAATGGGGATAGATTTACAAGAGCGTCAATCTGTATACGGTACAATATCCGAATTAGTTATTACTTTTCCACCATATCTATCTAATGAAGGAATCAAGCGAATGAACCAATATGCCCATGGAGGTTTTGATATACTTTGTGAACGAATAGATGAACGTCCTAAGTCACTTGAAACCTTTGTTAGAAAGTACCATCGCTTGATTCAAGAGCTGCAGCACGATACATCAAATTATTAATTTTACAGGATTAATTAAATTTAGCGGACTATTTTACTGCTATGGTCAGTCATAGCTATATACAATTTTGACAAAAAACCTAGTTGATCATATGGTACAGGGACAAACTTCATTATCATCTTCTCGTAATGTCTCAGATTTCGTTACCCACGTTGATAAACTAATTCAAGAAATTCAAGCATTATATCGTCTTGATGCTGTACCTTGGGTTGTTGGTTATTCAGGAGGCAAAGATTCTACAGCTACCTTGCAACTTGTCTGGAATGCCTTGCTTAACCTACCTATAGAGAAAAGAACCAAAAAAGTCTATGTCATCACTACAGACACTTTAGTAGAAAATCCCATCGTATCTTTCTGGGTGAGCAAATCATTAGAACAAATGAAGCTTGCAGCTCAAGAGCAAGACTTACCTATAGAACCTCATCTACTAGCGCCAGAAGTTAGACATACTTTTTGGGTAAATTTGATTGGCAAAGGTTATCCCGCACCGCGTCATGGATTTCGTTGGTGTACCGAGAGATTAAAAATTCGCCCTACTAATGATTTTATCCGCAATGTTGTGAGAGTTAGTGGTGAAGCTGTCTTAGTTCTGGGAACTCGTAAAGCCGAAAGCACTAATCGAGCTGCAACAATGGCTAAATATGAAATAGGTGCAGTAAATGAGCTGTTGCAATCTAATTCTAATTTATCCAATTCATTACGCTATAGTGATACACTTCCAAATGCTGTAATTTACAGTCCAATTCAAGAATGGCGAGATGATGAGGTATGGATGTATCTCATGCAGTGTGACAATCCTTGGGGAAAAAGTAATCAAG
>JBCCDL010000341.1:0-6642 GCA_039030815.1 Cyanobacteria bacterium P01_A01_bin.83
CCTGCATCGTAGAGGGGTTGCGCTAATTTCTTCAAAAGAAAAGCGTTAGTGGTTAAAGCTAGATCTTCTGTTTCTGGTAGTTGAGCAATATCTCTCACCAAATCAACTAAACCTGGACGTAATAACGGCTCTCCTCCAGTGAGGCGAAACTTGGTAAAACCTAGCGGAATAAATACCGACTGCACTAAGGTGAGAATTTCTTGATTAGTCAATAATTCCTGGTTAAGAGCATAAGTTAACTCAGCTCCCTCTGGCATACAGTACAGGCAACGAAAATTGCACTTGTCGATTAAACTGATGCGTAAATAATCTACTGTAGGCATTAAATATAGCGGTTCTTATTAAGGTGAGATACAAAGTTAATCGTTTTGAGGCAGTGGGCAGGGGCAGGGGCAGAGACAGGTGTACTTCATGAATTTGAGAAAGGCGCTTTGCCACGCCGCATCTACCGCTTATAGATAGATCTAAGTTTGGTGGCAGGTTATCAAAAGCTAAAAAGTAGTCAGCATAAAGGTAGCTGATCCCCATCAAGCATATTATTAAGAATAAGACAATTTTTCTGAAACTAGCAATAAATATAATCTCGATAATGAACTTCAACGAAGAGTTTTCTCTCCTATTGCGTGCCTGTTATCCGTTAATATATTTGCCTACCAAAGAAGAAGAGCGAGCCGAAAAAGCGATCGCTTTAGCCACGGAAAAGTTAGCCAACCGCAATCTGTTTATCTGGGATTTTGTTAATGGCTACCAGGAAAATCCTAATAATGCGGGTTTTGGCAGACGTAACCCCCTACAGGCATTGGAGTTTATTACTAAAATGCCCAGTAAGGCTGGTGGCGTTTTTATTCTGCGAGATTTCCAGCGTTTTTTAGACGATACTGCCGTTTCCCGTGAACTACGCAATGTGGCACGCAGCTTAAAGTCTCAGCCTAAAAACATTGTGATTATTGCGCCCCAAGTGCAGATCCCCGAAGAACTAAGCGAAGTTATTACTGTAGTTGAATTTGCCTTACCTACTGCTCCTGAAATTAAAACTGAAATCGAACGCTTAATTGCCGTAACAGAACCTAATTTATCTGAGCAATTACTAGATGAAGTGGTCAGAGCAGCACAGGGTCTATCTTTAGAAAGAATTAGGCGAGTTTTAACCAGAGCGATCGCTACGAACGGTAAGTTGGAACCAGATGATGTAGAGTTGATTCTCGAAGAAAAGCGTCAGTCAATTCGACAAACGCAAATTTTGGACTATTATCCCGCCACAGAACAAATTTCTGATATTGGGGGATTAGATAATCTGAAAAACTGGTTACTGCGCCGTGGGGGAGCATTTAGCGAACAGGCTAGAGCCTATGGTCTACCGAATCCTAGGGGTTTGTTACTAGTAGGCATTCAAGGGACAGGAAAATCATTAACGGCAAAAGCGATCGCTCATCATTGGCATCTACCTTTATTACGGTTAGATGTGGGGCGCTTATTTGCTGGGTTAGTGGGAGAATCGGAATCGAGAACTCGTCAAACTATTGAACTAGCCGAAGCACTCGCTCCCTGTATTCTCTGGATTGATGAAATTGATAAAGGATTTGCGGGGCTGGATGGCAAAGGAGATTCAGGCACCACCAGCCGAGTTTTTGGCACCTTTATTACTTGGTTAGCGGAGAAGAAAACTCCTGTATTTGTCGTTGCTACAGCCAATAATATTCGAGCATTGCCCCCTGAAATGTTGAGGAAGGGCAGGTTTGACGAAATATTTTTTGTCGGACTACCCAATCAAACTGAGCGCGAAGCTATTTTTCGGGTGCATTTAGCCAAACTTCGTCCCCACAATTTAGGCAATTATGATGTCAAGCGGTTAGCATATGAAACACCAGATTTTTCGGGAGCAGAGATTGAGCAAACCATTATTGAAGCAATGCATATTGGCTTTAGCCAAAATCGTGACTTTAGCACTGATGATATTCTGGAGGCTGCCAGTCAGATAGTTCCGTTGGCAAAAACTGCTCAAGAGCAGATTGAATTTCTTCAACAGTGGGTAGCAGCAGGAAAAGCTCGTCTGGCTTCCAAAAGTAGTGATTTAAGCGATCGCATTCAGAGTCAAAGTAATTAGGAAATGACCAAATCTATTTTTATCAAGCGTTTATCAGCTACAGCCCAGTTTATTTTAGGATTTGTTTTGGGCATTAGTATCATTGTAGGAATCTCGGGGGCAGCTATTTTTGCTTATTATAAAAAAATGTCTGTCGTACCCAGTAAACCTGTATTTTCTGAGCCAGTTGTGCCAGAATCTAGTGCTGATGATACACCTGTGGCGGAGATTGAGCCATTGGAATCTAATACTACTCAAGACGAAGTGTCAGAGGCTCCCATAGCTGTGGAAAAATCTGAACCTGAGCCTTCTGCTATAGAATCAGAACTGCCACCCAATGCTTATCGTGCAGTGGTTACTTGGCCTCAGGGATTAAGTTTGAGAGCAGAACCCGATCTTAATGCGGGGCGGGTTGGCGGCATTGGTGCTGATGCCACCATTATTATCCTCGAAGATTCTGCCGATGGTAATTGGCAACGAGTCCGTCTTCCGTGGAGTGGGCAATCAGGTTGGATTAAGGCAGGGAACACTAAAAGAATTTCTTATTAAATAATCTAGGTTTATATTATTAGTGATCGCTTAAAAGAATTTCTTATTAAATAACTGATCTTACGCAGTACTTACCAAAAACTAGTGTTGTTAGTCGTTATTCGTTAGTCGCTAGTCGTTAGTGGAGTCCCTACTATATGAGTCACAAAGCGCCTTTGTTACTTCCTACTACATGCGGGACAGGAGCTATCGCTCCAAGTCGCGTCTTAGCGACGCTTGCTTGCTCCGCAAGCTGTGCCCTTTGTTACTTCCTTCCAATCATAAATCAAGGAGTGCGTAACATCAGTTAAATAATTTAGATTTATCTTGTTGGCGATCGCTTTTTTAGCTCTTATTTTTCACGATTTAGCAACATCAAAGATAGAGTTGTCACAAAACTATGCACTTTTGTCTACAATATTTGTAACGATACCCTAGGCAGATGTATCCTAAATAAATATATCTATTAGTTTAGCAATCAACTGGAGATTGGCATTTTGGAAACACATGAATTTGATGTCGTTATAATTGGAGGTGGACCAGCAGGCTGTACCTGCGCCCTGTACACCTCACGAGCCAATCTCAAAACCGTTATTCTAGATAAGAATCCTGCGGTAGGAGCATTGGCTATTACCCATAAAATTGCGAATTATCCTGGTGTCTCAGGGGAAATTAGTGGCGAAGAACTCCTCGACAGCATGAGAGATCAAGCGGTGGAATATGGTACAACCTATCAGCGCGCTCAGGTCTTTGGTATCGATGTTAGCGGAGAATTAAAAAAAGTTTATACTCCTGAAGGCACATTTGCTGCTAGGGCGTTGGTATTGGCTACTGGTGCAATGGGTCGTAGCGGCGCTTCCTTTGAAGGGGAATCTGAATTTTTAGGTCGTGGTGTCAGCTACTGCGCTACCTGTGATGGTGCATTTTATCGCGATCGCGAAGTAGCTGTGGTTGGTTTAAATCCTGAAGCGGTGGAAGAAGCTCAGTTTTTGACTAAATTTGCTTCTATGGTTCACTGGATTACTTTCAAAGATCCTGGTAAAGATGATTACCATGCTCAAGATTTGCTTACTATGTCTAATGTTAAACACTGGCGACGTTCCCGTTTGGCGGCAATCGAAGGTAATGACGCGGGTGTTACTGGAGTTAAGGTTAAGCAGAAGGATCAAAGTGAACCTTTGTCCTTAGAAGTTGAAGGCGTTTTTGTTTATCAAAATGGGTCTAAGCCGATTACAGACTTTGCTGGAGATCAGGTTGAATATAATCCTGATGGTGGTGTTAAGGTAGATGATGCGATGTCTACCAGCGTTCCAGGAGTTTGGGCTATTGGTGATATTCGTAATACTCCTTACAAACAGGCAGTAGTTGCCGCAGGAGATGGTTGTATTGCAGCCATGTCTATTGACCGTTATCTTAATCATCGTAAGTCGGTTAAACCTGACTGGGATCATTCATAATTTTCTTGGTAGATCATAAAGAAGTCTTTGCTTATAACTAATATAGTATAGATCCTCTAATTTTGAGGAATACATCTATAAATACATTCAAGGCATTAGAATCTTTTGATAATCCTAATGCCTTTGTTTTGAGAAACACATTATGTTACCAAATGTGAGTTAGATCTTTAAATTCTATGATTATGAATCACCTTTAAGATTAGCGATTGGATTGGCAAATAGTCTAGAGGTATTAGTATCTACTTGAGGAATAATTAAGCACATTATGAGCAAGCTGGTTAAGATTATTATGCTTTTGATTCCCCCTTTAATTTGCCGTTGAAAATGCTGCTGAATTAGCTCGTCTACAACAGGTAATAATACTAATCCCATGAGAAAAAAGATGATTGCGATCGCGATATAAGGCGGTGGATTCATTAATGAGCCAAAAGCTGCCGTCAAAAACAACATTCCCCAAAAACCGTTTAAGCGTGACACCATTAATTTAAAGCTAAAGCTGTGGCAAATTATACGATGACTACATACTATGTTAATTAGTTTCTCTTTGCCTCAGGGTATATCCCTATTTAGAATCTGCCAACAACAATCAGCTTTGATCGCGATCTCAAACTTCAAACTTTACCCCATTTGATTCTGAACATTGCCACTAAGTCATGCATTATACTTGTAATTAGAAGTTTAATATAAGGAGTTAACCAGTATATAGGCCAAAGCAAACCAGCGTGTCTTTGAGAATAGACTTTCCATTCTTGTAAAGGCATCCCTTTAGGGGTATTAACTTCTTTCAATTTCTCTCTCAAACTTAAATCTGGCTCTCTCCAAGCAGGGAGGTGAAACTCGCAGCTTCCAATATAGCCAGGAATCATCCAAATTGAACAACTTTTTTTGATAGCTCTCAATCCGTAATCAAAATCCCCAAAATTATGGATAAAAGCTGGATCTAGATTTCCTACTGTTTTGGCAACTTGACTGGGAATTAGAACACAATTGCCACTCATTGTATCACAAGCCTGAGATTTCCTACCTGGTTCAATCGAACGAAATTTGAGAGGATACCACCAGCTATATACTTTGACCCCTCCATAAGAAAGTTTTCCTTTTGAGTCTTTAGTGGCGCCGACCATAATTGAGCTAGAAGCATCTGAATCAGACAATGCCCAGGATTCTGATAACAATAGATTCAAAGCATGGGGATATAACACGGTATCGTCATTGAGCCAAAGATAATAGTCATAATCACAGTCTTGCTTCATTGCCTCGGCAAAGGCTAGACGCATTCCACCATTCCAATATAGATTACCGTCACCCTGCATCACCTTAACTTGAGGGTATTTTCTTCTGACTGCATCCCCTGTTCCATCTTGAGAACCATCATCAACCAAATAAACGCAAATTTTGTACTCAATTTTGGTTTTTTGAGCAAAAAGTGCAGCTAAACAAGTTAGCGTTTTTAGCTTGCGATTATGACAAGTTATAAGGACTGCTATGTTGATAATATTCATAGAAATATAATTCTAATTCGTATATTTACTATTTAGTATAATTAATGTCGAATTTGATGATTCGGTTGTTACGTTTTTACTTTTAATTAAATTTTACAAATTTACTAATTCTTGATTTAACTGAACTATTTCATGAGCGATAGAGAAAGTTAATTTATTCAAAGATAAAAATAGAGGCTTAATCTCTTTATCTATTGACTTTGAGAAATTATTCATTAAAATATCTTGTACACTAAATAGCTTTTTATAGTTTTTTTATAAGTAGTGTTTGACTTACTATTGGTTAATAGTATTAAAACAAAAATACTACTCAATCTAAGGAGTATTTTTGTATCTAACCCAATGATATTTATTGGCTTTACCGCATATTTTTTATTTTACAGTTTTTCCGAATTGCAATTAGCATTTCTACTTTTGCTAATTATATTTATATGTAAAGTTTTTTTGCGATCGCCTTAATCTAGCAATTTATTTTGTTGATTTTTGTAGTCTTTATGTATGACTATGCACTTTGAAAATAACTATATCTGTAGTCTAATTTTCCTTGATTACTGTTATGTAGTTGGTTCATTATAACGAAACCGAGGTGCTTGCTTCATATTTCTTTTGAGCATAAGTGTAGATTTGATAATCAAGCTGATTTAATTCTTTAAACTCTGAAATAAATTCAGGGGATAATTTTTGTTTGGGCTGTAACGAATCGTTATAAGTTTTTAGTTTGAGTTTGGGCTTTTCTAATAGCTCTGCTAACTTATCAAATGATTCCTGATATTCTTCAACTAAACCAATAAAAAAATAGTAATCAAGCTTTTCTCGATAGTTAGATTCGTCACATGGTATTCTAGCTGCAATATAGTTTTTACGTAGTAATAGTCGTTGTTCTAAACAAGCATCTGAGGTGATACGTTTATTGCGAATTTCGTAGTAGTAAAGTGAAATTTGCAATTCTAGAGGATCTCGCAGGAAAGTGAATATTTGATAGTGTTTATTTTCTAAACAATTGGGATATCGTTGGGGAAGATAAGAATCTTCTAGATGGTAATGTCCTACCAACAAATGGTAATCTTTAAGC
>JBCCDL010000342.1:0-6616 GCA_039030815.1 Cyanobacteria bacterium P01_A01_bin.83
AACCGTAATTATCCACGACAAAGGGCTTGCCCGCATGTATGCTTCAATTCATCGTTCAAACTTAGCCAAAAAACAGCATCAAATTTGGTCTAAACGTCGTCGTCGCAGGGCGTTAGCCCAGATCGTCGTAAGACGACTGGCGGTTTTTTCAAAGTCGCGCACGACTGGCGGTTTTTTAAACCGCGCTCTCAAACGCCAAGAATTAGGAGGTCGAGTTTATGAAGATGAATATGATTTAGCGATCGCTATTGTTAATGGGATCGAAAATCGAGGTCAACAAGGAAATTACAACGTTGAACGTTTGCTGTTTAATTAGGTGGAGCTACTTACTTGTGAATGCTATCAGTTCATGTTTGACACCTAACCATAAAGTAACTACTGTGCTTAACTATAAGTTCACGTAGGGTTTTTTATGGACAACGATCTTGGCAAAATTTTACTGGCAAAAACTAATACTATAATCGAAGACTGGATTGCATCTATTCGTGAAGATTTAGACGTAGAAAGTGCTAAAAGTTTGACGTATAAATCGGTACGTAACAGTATTCCGATAGTTTTAGAAGCTTTAGCTAGTCTGCTTTCTGATTCTCTGAGCGATCGCCACGATAAACTAGAAGATAACGGCTTAGAACACGGAATCGTCAGAGCGGAACAAGGTTATGATGTAGCGGAAATTATGCGTGAATACGCTTTGTTACGTCAGATTATTTTTACCGTCTTGGAACTAGATCTACTATCTGGCTCAAAAGAAGAAATTATGCGAAATGTCAGACTTATTGATGCAGTAATCGATCGCGTCATTTCTCTATCTTTAGAGAGCTTTGTAGAAATGCGTTTAAAAGAACTAAAAGAGCTACAGAGTCAACTAATCTTTACCAACCAAGAGTTAACACGCCTCATAGCTAGCCAAAGAGAAGATCTGTCTCATTTGGCACACGAGATGAAAACTCCCCTCAACTCGATTATGGGCTTCTCTACTATACTCTTACAGCAACAGAAAAAAATGGCTCAAAGAAAGGATACTTCTTTAAGTCTTCAGCTAACTGAAAAAGTAATCAAAAACAGCAAACAGCTACTACGCTTAATTAATGACATCCTGGAAATTTCTCGCTATGAAGCGGGTAAAATGCAGGCAAATTTTGAACCAATTGATGTGCGATTGCTGATTATACTAGTAACAGAAGCTTTGGAATATTCAGCAGAACAAAAAAATCTAGAAATCATTTTAGACTGCGATCGCGCTCCCGCAGAAATCACGAGCGATCGTGTCAGACTACAGCAAATTGTCACCAATCTAGTTAGTAACGCCATCCGCTATACAGAATCAGGAAGTATTACCGTGACTTGTCAAACGATAAATAGTGATCGCTGGGTAATTGCAGTTGCTGATACGGGTGTTGGGATCGCTCCAGAGGTTCAAGCACAGATCTTTGAACCCTATTTTCGAGTCGCTTCCAAAGAAGGTTATTCTGCTGAAAGTACTGGTTTGGGATTATCTATTGTAGACAAAATGGTTCGACTGCTTCAGGGAAATATAGAATTAGTTTCTCAAATAGGAGCAGGATCGACCTTTACCGTGACTTTTCCTCAAGCGATCGCGAATTAATCGCAACTGTAATTATCTATGTTTTAGAAAAGATTAATTTTAAATCTATTTCGGAAGATAGAATGAATTTCCCAAAGAAAATTGTAAGATAAATTCTTAGATTACTATTGCATAATTTTAGATCTAAACTACCTAAATTAAGAATAAATTGTATAAGTCGTTTAACTTGCCTAATCTTCAATTTCGCTACGTTAGAGGTAGTATACAACGATATCTCAACCGAAATAGTTAACAAGAAAGATTGCTTGAATTTGATAATTTACCTGGAGTAGACATGCAATAAGTTCTAGGATCGAAACTCCCAGAAAAGTCCATGACGAAATACTCTACTCTAAAAACTCATGTCAGTCTTAATTAGTTCCAATCCTAGATACATTACCTATTTCAAAATCTTTCTCAGGAAAATTAAAGCCAGAAAAATTTGGAACGCCGAAAGTGGAGAATGGCACTGGCTTCATGAAAAACCCTTACCAATTAAAATTCTTAATCGCAACCTTTGGCGACTTTCAGTACCGACATTTACCTATCACTTCATGTTGGGAATGTCGGCAATTATTGCGACTTTAGGTTTATTAGCAAACAGTGTGGCAATTATTATCGGTGCGATGATTGTCGCCCCTTTAATGGGTCCAATTGTAGGCATGGGTTATGCGATCGCTTCGGGAAACCGCAAATTACTGCGGCGTTCTAGCCTTACCCTGTTCAAAGGAGTCATTTTAACTATTGCCGTATCTTGGATTGTAGCTTCTCTAATTGGTTTGGAAGCAGTAAATACGGAAATATTAGCCCGTAGTAATCCCACCTTGATTGATTTTGGTATTGCTATGGCTGCGGGGGCTGCGGGAGCTTTTGCCAATACTCGTCGTAGTATTGCTACTGCTATGCCTGGAGTAGCGATCGCTGTGGCGTTAGTTCCACCTCTTAGTGTCGTCGGAATTGGTTTATCTTTGGGAGATTTGGTTCTTGCTAGAGGTTCGCTGCTACTGTTTATAACTAACTTGGTTTGTATTGTTTTTTTTGGCGGTTTGATTTTTGTCTTTCAATCCTACGGTACTTTACTTAAAGCTAAGCAAGGGTTGATTTTCGCCGTTATCACTCTAGCCTTGCTATCTTTTCCTCTCAGCTTTTCAATGCGATCGCTATTAGTAGAAAAAAATCTTCGTTTTCGAGTACGAGAAATAATTATCGAGAAAACTGAAACTTTTAGTTCGTCCAACATCGAATCAGTAAAGGTAGTTCATCAATTAGATTTTATAGAAATTTTAATCGAATTATATGCCCCTGATGAATCTTTATCACGACAAAAAATAGATCGGGTGGCGAAACTGTTGGCAAAAGAACTAGACGAACCAATTGAACTACAAATTAGAGTCATTCCTGTTAATAATTATCGAATAAAAGTAAGCGAATAGATACAGCCGATAATTGTCTAAAATAGTCTGTAAGAATATTTTCTCTAAGCTTTTAAATTAAATAAATGAATAATATTAATTCAAGCAATTCAAAAACTGTTGAAAAGCATTTTTTAGACTGCCCCCAACAGCAAAAAGAATTGCTCGATAGTATCTATCACAATGATAGAGAAGCAATATTTGTCATCGATCTAGAAGCTGACGGTACGTTTGGCTATGTAGACATGAATCCTGCGGGAAAAAGACTGATGGGAATCGAAGAGATTGCAGGCAAGACTGCCTCAGAAATATTTTCGCCTTCAGTAGCAGCAACAGTTGAAGCACGTTATGAAGAATGCGTGCGATCGCAATCTGCTGTTGTCTATGAGGAATGTCTGCCTTTTAAGGGCAAAGATACCTGGTGGTCAACCAATCTCAATCCTGTCACTAACCAAGAGGGAACTATTTATCGAATCTTCGGTAGAAGTATTGATATCAGCGAGCAAAAAGCCGAACTTCGCCAGCGTCAAGAGGCGGAATTAAACTTAGCTAAAGAAAAACAATTTTTGCAGATCTTAATCGATAATCTTGCCGACGGAGTTGTTTCCTGTGACAATAATGGAGTCTTAAAACTATTCAACGAAACTACCAGAGGGTTTCATGGCATCGCCGAAACGCCAATTACTGCCGATAGTTGGGCAGAACATTACAATCTCTACTATGCTGACGGCAAAACCCTGATGGTAAAAGAAGATATTCCTCTATTTAGAGCTTTACAAGGAGAATCGGTGCGGGATATCAAGATGACGATTATTCCTCAAGAGGGCACGCCTCGCAATATTCTGGCAAGCGGAGATCCAATTTTTGACGACGGTGAACAAATCGGGGCGATGGCAACAATGAAAGACATTACTCAGCAGGAAGAAGCCGAAGCGGAACTTAGAAAAGAAAGAGTGTTTATTAAAGCAGTATTAGATAGTCTTCCTGTTGGCGTTGTTGCTTGCGATATCGAAGGCATCGTCGCTTTATTTAATCAAACTAGCACTGAGATTTTGGGGATGGCTCAAGAAGCCCTACCTGTCGAACAGTTGTCCGAACATTACAGTCTTTATTATCCCGACGGTGAAACCAATCTCAAACCAGAAGACATTCCTCTGGTTCGGGCTTTTGCAGGAGAAACTTTTATCAACGCCGAGTTGATGGCAGTTCCTAAAAATGGTAAGGCACGCAATCTTTTGAGCAATGGCTGTCCGCTAATTGATGATGATGGCGAAAAAATTGGTGCGGTAATTACTGCCATGGACTTTTCTCGACGGAAATTAGCCGAAGATGCTCTAGCAGAACTCTGTCAAGAATTGGACATTGAATTTGAACGACAGAATTTCCAAAGCGCAAAAATAGATAACGTAGACAATCTACTTCTGATTGCGGCAAAAAAACTTCGAGCCAGCAATCGAGAACTCGAACAGTTTGCCCACGTTATTGCTCACGATATTAAAGCACCATTAAGAGCGATCGCCAGTTTAACTCAATGGCTCAAAGAAGATCTAGCAGATAAGCTGGACGAAGATACCAGACATAATATGAACCTGATCGAAAATCGAGTTCTTCGCCTGCAAAATATGATTGACGATTTGCTGGAATATTCTCGCGTCGGTAGAGAGAATGCTCAAGTGCGAAAAGTTGTAGTCAAACAGATGCTCGAAGATATTATCGAGTCTCTAGATACCGATTGCGCGATCGCGATTGAGGGCGAAATGCCTATCTTTGTTACTTCATTATCTCCCTTGCAGCAAGTATTCAGCAATTTAATTAGTAATGCTATCAAGCACAGCGATCGCGACAATAGCCAAGTTAAGATTTCTGTTCGAGAACAAAATGATTTTTATCGCTTTACAGTAACCGATAATGGGCAAGGTATAGATCCCCAATACCATCAAAAAATCTTTGGTATCTTTCAATCTTTAACATCCAGAGATGATAAAGAAAGTACGGGTATTGGTTTATCAATTGTTCAAAAAGCTGTAGAAAATCAAGACGGAAAAGTTGAAGTTGATTCTCAATTAGGTGAAGGAGCAGCTTTTAGCTTTACTTGGAAAAAATGATATTTGCCACTATTAAATGTATCCATAAGAATAGATATTTTATAGCTGAGAATTGTCCAGCAAGCTTTTTTTTGATTGTTTAAGTGCTTTTCAAGGCTATTTGATTCGATCGTAAGCATCTACAAATGAAATCTTGCCACCTGTTTCTAAGTTATATGAAATACAAAAAATAATGCAACATATTAATGCGTAGGGGCGAACGGTGAAGCAGCGCGATCTTGTTGGTTCCCGTGCCGTGAGCGACTGCTGTAGGCGAAGCCTTCTCGAAGAGTACCCGAAGGGCCGTTCGCCCTTACAAAGTTTTTATTTGTAGCAGACATCAGAGTAATTCATATTACAAACATAAGATATTTTTTGGACGTAGATCGGCAGCGTTCGGCTGAAACAGGATTTCAGAAGCATATTTCTAAACCAGTCGATATTTCAAAGTTGATAACTGTTATCGGGGAATTAATCAAATAAATGAGAACTATGTATCTGCTCGGTTTAGAGCGTTAAAACTAAACAATAGCGATCGTTTTTTATCTCTAAATAAAATTAGGACGATCGCCTAACAAGCTATCAGAAAGCTTAAGAATTAACTACATCATTATTCTTAACAAAGAGTACGATACTACCAATAATTAAAAAGGAAATCCCCCACCAAAGAGATTTACCAGGAAGAACTATAAGTAAGAGTGTAGTCAAGCCTGAAGTTATCAACGACCATCCTGCGGTTGTTCTATATTGCATTTTGTTTTGCTGTATATTGCTGCATTCTATTTAGATATTGACTGATTTTGATTGTCAATCTATTACTCATAATTAAAACCTCTGTCTGAAGATACAACAATTTTTATTAGTTTATTAGGCAGATTGATGCGATCAAATACAAAATTGATAAAACGGTGATGGCAGGTAGTAGGTAGTAGAGAAAAATTAAGCTTTGACATCTTATAAATTATTTCGTCCACCTATTTAGCTGCGGTGAACTATTCAATGAAACATCGCTAACCTTCAGCATAGACTTATTAATCTTATTTATTTCATGAATCGAGTTGCTGCAATATGTCGTGTAAACCAGTAGCTATAGTCTCAATTACGCTTGGACTAGTCCAATAAATACAGTGCGACAAAGGATTCCAGGATTGTAATAAGCCTCCGTCATTAACTTCTCGATCTTCTGTTACCGCTTCTGAATATGACTGGTTTAGGGTTCTCAATGGATATCCCATAATATCGCTTTTGTTGAAAAAGTTTATCCATTCGCCTTTTAGATCCAAATGGTGTGAGGCTAAATCTTCTGAAGGCACTTGAATGGGGTGGTCAAAATTAGGATGCTGTAAAGACCAAAAGGGAATTTGACTTGCAAGGGTATAAACAGAAGTCAGAGTTTCCCCCTTTTCTAATGGCGTGTTCCCGACCTCAATCTGAGCTTTTTTTGCTTGCAAATCGTAAATATAGTTACTGGCGATTATAGTCCCCAAACTATGAGCGACAATACATAGTGGGGCATCGTTTCCTGCCTCTTCTTC